>JAJYUX010000168.1 GCA_021792315.1 archaeon | reverse complement strand
AGCTGGAAGGCTATCCTTCGAGTGGGCTCGGGACCATATGCCAGTGATGACTCTGGCTAAGAGGTATGTCAGGAAAAAATTAGGCGAGAGCAACACATTGAAGGGTTTGCGGTTATCTGCCTGCCTTCATGTCTCTAAAGAAACTTCAGTCTTGATACAGGCCCTTTCCTCGCTGGGTGTAGAGGTGAGACTCGTAGCTGCGAACCCTCTCTCAAGCCAAGACGACATTGCGAGTTTCTTGTCAGAACAGGGGATCGATGTTCACGCCCGCAAAGGAGAAACCGTTGAAGAATATGCTCATGAAATCATTGAAGCGGCGCGATCCCAACCCGATTTGATCGTGGACGACGGCGGAGACTTGCACGTTGCTTATGCCAGAGTCAAAGCGAATTCTTGTTTTGGAGGTACAGATGAAACAACTTCAGGAACTGTTAGACTTCGAGCTCTAGAGAAAAGTAAGAGACTCCGATATCCTGCCATTCCTGTAAATGAAGCAAACACGAAACATCTTTTCGATAACAGGTATGGAACAGGACAGAGTGCTCTGGATGGCTTGATCAGATCAACTGGGTTACTGGTTGCAGGTAAGATCCTCGTAGTCTCAGGCTACGGTTGGGTTGGTAAGGGGGTCTCTGAGAGAGCAAGAGGTCTGGGTGCAAGAGTTGTTGTCACTGAAGTCGATCCCGTCAAGGCCCTGGAGGCAAGACTAGACGGTTATGAAGTGCTTCCAATGAAAGAGGCCGCGCTTCACGGAGACGTATTCTTGACCTGCACTGGTCAGATCGATGTCATTAATTCGAGCCATTTCAAGCTCCTCAAAAATGGAGCCATATTGGGAAACGTCGGGCACTTTAACGAAGAAATCGACGTGAAGGCTCTGTTCAGAGCAGGAGAACAAGTTGAGCGGGTGACGGAAAACGTAGTAAGAATAACATTTGGAAAGACCCGAAATGTGTACTTGCTCAATCAAGGAAGAGTCATCAATCTGGTTTCAGCAGAAGGACATCCCCCCGAAATCATGCAGCTATCTTTTGCAA
The DNA here is from genome assembly GCA_021792315.1 of archaeon. The sequence continues at coordinate 1,745 of JAJYUX010000168.1, read as the reverse complement.
ACCAGCTCCTCTCGATCTGCTACCTTGTCACCCACCGCGATGAATTGAAGAACAGAGTTCTTGCATTCCCAAATGAAATTGACGAGTTAGTCGCTACTTTCGCACTTGAGGGATTTCACTTGCGTCTAGACAAACTGAACAACAAACAGAAGAAGTATGCAACTTCTTTCAGACGTGGATCTGCATTATGACAGTTCTCTTCCTAGGTCCCACATCGAACTCCACAAGGACCAACTGCTGCCACTGACCCAGAAGTAATTTCTTCTTCGCGAATGGTATTGAGAGGCTTCCTCCAATGATACCGGAGCGGATGTGAGAGTGTCCGTTTCCGTCGTGCCAGGCTAACTCATGCTCATATATCCCAGACTTGGAAGCGATTCTGTCCATCGCACTCCGAAAATCGTTTAGCAATCCCGGCTCCCATTCAATTATAGTCAAGCTGGATGTGGTCGATTGCAGAAACAGATTTACAGAACCGTCATGGGCCTCCGAGTTCATTACTACGTTCTGCACCGACTCCGTTATGTTCACTATGTCGTTCTCACCTTTTGTGGCAAACTCAAGTCTGTGAGTCTCCATCATTGAGGTCTTGGGAAAATGAAGCCGTAGCATTATTAAACACTAAGAAAAACTGATTGATTCATTTTCTTGGATGACAATTCATTCTCGAGAAATTTCCTTGGAGTTGTTTAGAAGTTGACAAAATGGGTTGTTACATCTGCATGGCCCTACTCCTCAGATATACCCCATCTGGGCAATATGATTGGCTCGGTTCTATCAGCTGATGTTTTTGCAAGATTTCAGAGACTCATTGGCAATGAAGTAGTTTACGTTTCGGGCTCTGATGAACACGGAACACCACTGGAAGTCGAAGCTATCAAGAAGAAGATTCCGATAAAGCAACTTGCTGATGAGAATCATGCAAGGATTTCAGACATTTTCAGACGCTGGAATATCTCTTACGATAATTACACCAGAACAGAGTCTGAAACTCACAAGAAATATGTTCGTGAGCTTTACTCCGAAATAAACGGAAACGATGCCTATGTCTTTACGCAGGTGGAGAGAATCCACTATTGTCCAAATGACAAGAGATTTCTTCCAGACCGATTCGTCGAGGGAACCTGCCCTTACTGCGGTTTCGAAAGTGCGCGTGGCGATCAATGTGACAACTGTGGCCGACCACTGGATGCTGAACGATTGCAGAATGCGTACTGCGTAATCTGCAGACAACGTACTGAGCTTAGGGAGACAAAGCAGTGGTTTTTCGATCTCCCAAAGCTTTCCGATTACGTGTCCGATTATCTTTCTCGGGCCGATCTCTCTTCAAACGTGATCAAATTCTCTCGAGGCTGGATCAAAGACGGACTTCGGCCCCGATCGATCACAAGAGATTCCGAGTGGGGCATCAAAGCGCCGTTTCAGGGCGCCGAAAACAAGACTATCTACGTCTGGATGGAAGCCGTACTTGGTTATGTTTCTGCTGTAGTCGAATACTTCGAAAAACAAGGGACTCCTGAGAGATGGAAGGAATTCTGGTTTGATCAGACAACGAAAACTTCTTTCTTCATTGGAAAGGACAACATACCTTTCCACGCCATTATTCTCCCATCGCTTCTAAGAGCTTCTGGCAAGAAATACAACGAACCCAACTTGATCAGCTCCACAGAATTCCTCAATTTTGAAAATCAGAAATTCTCCAAGAGTAGAAGGATCGGAATATGGACTGATGAAGCACTCGAACT
>JAJYUX010000167.1 GCA_021792315.1 archaeon | reverse complement strand
TGATAGGCGTCCCCAAGGTGAAAAGGCTGCGAGTCAAGAAAATTGCTTTGCAGGTTTGAGCATACGCTCTCAAAAGATATGCTGAATGTTCTGTCAGTCTCGACGCTCCGATCAAGCACTTGTATTCTGGTCTTCTCGTCCGTGCACATCACGACAGCCTTGTCTTACGGATTCATGTACAATCCATTCCTCATTCTGCGGTCGTCCAGTTGTATAACAGGATCTCAATGGGGTTAGGAATGAGCAGAGAACTGGAAGATGATCAATCTTAGAAACGACGTATGAGCCGAGGTAGGCGCGCTCCGACTAGACATCCTTTGTCGTAAGAAATTCAGGTACATCTTGGAGTTGGTATGAAAGATTAAGTTCCCTCTCTTTTCGCGATCTCTTGCACCCTCTCCTTCTAAACAAAAAGAGACTTACTAACATCACAAAGCGAGAATGACTCCTATCGCGATATACATACCGATGGGCAGTTCTTTATCGCACCGTTTCTTGAGAAAATTCCAAGTCGACTAAAGATTTGGCAACACTATCATAGTAATCTGTTGAATGCAAAAGCGAATCCGAGCTATTGTCTGCTTGGTCTTCATTCATGCGCTTCAACTTAATTGAAATCCTGCTTCTCAAATAGAATTAGACCCAAAATCGTCGTGACGACAAAATAGGTAAACATTATCGCTAGACCTTCAGGGATGGTTGCTCTGTAAGAGGTGGAACCGGCGATCACGATTTCGTGAGCAGGATAACCTGAAGAAGCGAGAACATTTGCGATTATCCCTGCGCCATAAGTCAGAACATACCAAGGTTCGGCATTAGATAGAACGGATATCAGCGGTGTGATGTAATTAAACCCGAACAATAGCAAAATGGCGGTCACAAGAATCGAATACGAATTGTTCTTGAACACTGAGCTTATGAAGAATGAAACTCCCAGGATCGGAAAAATGTAGAATAGAGCGAAAACTAAAGATTCTCCGAACTGATAAGGAATGCTGGTTCCGAAGTAGATCGCGCCGTCCGCTATCGTAATTACCGCATAAACACCAATTGCAATTGCGGACGCTACGAAAGACGCTATCCACTTCCCCATATAGATGGACGATCTCCTAATTGGATTTGGTAGCAAGTAATAGCCTGTTTTGTTCTGAAATTCAGTTGAGATTGCGTCAGCTCCGAAGAAAATTCCAGTGAGAATCACGCACAGATTTACTATGTTTCCCCACCATACCGAATAGAACGCAATTGGGGACGAAAGATATGTGGGTGGTTTGTAGACATACATAACTGCCATGATTACTATTCCTATTGTCGCTACAATAGCTAGTAGAATGTAGAACCGCGTTGAACGAAGATAGTTCAGGAATTCGAATTTAGCTTGCATACCACATTGGGCAAGACCAGATGGAACTCTGTTGTTTGCTCGTTCGAAAGGTTGAGCCTCGGGAGTTGCAGTCATTCCGCACGCATCCTTCAAACGTTTTCTTTGATCAAGTTGAGATAGACATCTTCAAGAGCCGATGAAGATGTTTTGAAACTATTCGCACCAACCCTAAGAGCTCCTAACTCTGAGAGGATTTCTGCCTGGGTTTCTGCATTGCCAACAAACCTCAGTCTGAGATTTCTATCGTCCAATATTTCAATGCCGGTGACTCCATGTATCTTTCGTATTCTTTCGACAAGCGCGTTGTCTATATGTGAGCCCGCAAAGCCGACTTCCAAAGCCGAACCTCCGCCGGAGAACTTGTCGGTGAGATTCCGAATTGTGTCGTATACCAGAAGCTTTCCATGATCAATAAGGGCAGCTTCGTCGCAGACATCGGTCACTTCTGAAAGGAGGTGAGAACTCATGAAAATGAGTCTCTTGCGTTTCTTGAGATTTTTCACCATCTCTCGAACTTCGCTCATTCCTCTAGGATCCAATCCACTTGTCGGTTCATCCAGAAGTATTATCTCGGGATCACTTAGAAGGGTAGATGCGATGGCTATCCGCTGCTTCATTCCCTTAGAGAAGTTGCCGATTTTTTTGTTCTCCCAATCTTCCATGTGAACTTCGTGAATAGCTTCTTCGATTTTCTTATTCCTGATCTCGGACGGAACGCCACGAAGCTTCGCAATTATCATTAGGGCCTCCCTTGGCGTGAGAGATGGATAGATTTCCGGCGTCTCAACGAGTGCAGCTACAGCAGCCAACGCCTTCTTCTTATCAGAGTGCACATCAAACCCACATATCAATGCCTCACCAGATGACCTGTGAATCAGATCAGTGAATATCTTGAGTGTAGTTGTCTTTCCGGCTCCGTTAGGGCCAAGAAAGCCAACACATTTTGCACCTTCAATCCTCAGATTCAACTTGTCGAGGGCAGTGAAAGAATCATATTCCTTGGTGAGTTTGATAGCCTCGATTGAGGGTACCGACCTCGCCATGAAATAATCGCTCGTGGAGATGCTGTGAAGTCACTAACTTGTAGGATTTCACATGTTCGAATTTCTTCCCGTTTACGACCTGCTCTTCTTTCGTACGCCTATTACTATGACAACAATGCCAATAATGACAATAAGAAAGCCGCCTAAAACCAGCGGACTGGACGCTACTGTACCGCCGTGGAGTGGAGTTGCGACTATCTTTGAACTCGGTTGAGATGATGCAAAAGCTACGTAGTAATAACTTCCAGTGAGGTTTATGTAAGTGTGGGTTCCTGCTACGTCCGAATGCGGTGTGAGAGCATACTGACCAATGTTGGCTGAATTAATTAGATTCAGATCCTGAGCTTGGATGAGACCGCCTACTGCGGCTGCAGAAGTAACTGCTACCCCT
>JAJYUX010000166.1 GCA_021792315.1 archaeon | reverse complement strand
GGATGTTAAGGGAGAAGCTCGAGTAGGAAACCCCTGCAAGGGCCTGAGTACCGATGCCGTGAACTGGGACGGAGTGGTCAGTAGTAGCAATGAAGATTCCCTAAAAGAATTGGAGCGAAGGGGCCACATTTTCAACAACCTGAATGAAACAACCGGGAAACCGGAAGGATTGAAATGAAGGTTGAACAACCAAAATCTTTTAATATCACAAAACGAATGGTATGGGATGCTTTCAAACGCGTAAAAGCGAACAAAGGCGCAGGAGGAGTAGATGAACAAACCATTCAGGAATTTGAAGCAGATTTGGAAAACAATCTCTACAAGCTCTGGAATCGAATGGCATCTGGTTCTTACTTTCCGCCGGCGGTAAAAGCAGTACCTATACCTAAGAAGAATGGGGGAACAAGAATTCTTGGAATTCCAACTGTGGGGGATCGCATTGCGCAGATGGTGGTTAAACAAGCTGTTGAACCAAACATAGATCCAATCTTTCATACAGACTCCTATGGATATAGACCTGGGAAGTCAGCACTGCAAGCAGTGGGAAAAGTGAGAGAGCGCTGTTGGCGTTATAATTGGGTTCTTGAATTTGACATCAGAGGATTGTTTGACAACATAGATCACACCCTTCTCATGAAGGCAGTGACCCATCATGTAAAAGAGAAGTGGGCGATTTTGTACATCGAAAGATGGCTCAAAGCACCCATGAAGATGCAGGATGGAAAAGACGTTCCCAGAGAACGCGGCACGCCTCAGGGAGGAGTGATCAGTCCGATTCTGGCAAACCTGTTTCTACACTATGCCTTTGATCGATGGATGAGTAAACATCATCCTGAAATTCCAATTGTGAGATATGCTGATGACGGAGTTGCGCACTGTCGCACTAAGGAAGAAGCGATCCAACTCATGGAAACACTGAAAAATCGGTTCAAAGAAGTAGGATTAGAACTACATCAAGATAAAACGAGGATTATCTACTGCAAAGATGACGATCGAAAAGGAGGAGACGAAGAAACGACGAGCTTTGATTTTCTCGGATACACATATAGACCGCGAAGGTCGAAGAATCGGCACGGAAAATTCTTCGTTAACTTTACACCTGGAGTAAGCCAGAAGGCCTGCAAAGCAATGAAGGAAACTACAAGAAGTTGGAAACTGAGAATGAGAAGTGATAAAACCCTGCAAGATTTAGCCAACATGTACAACCCTGTTGTGCGAGGATGGATAAACTATTATGGGGGATATTACAAATCAGCTTTATACCCCGTTCTAAGGCATCTCAATCAAACACTAATGAAGTGGGCATGCCGTGCATTAAAAAGATTTAAGAGACACCGCCGTCAAGCAAAGCACTGGTTGGGACAAATAGCGAAACAGCGACCCAACCTGTTTGCTCATTGGCGACTGGTACGTCCCGAGGTTGGAAAATAAGAGCTGTATGATGCGAGAGTATCCCGTACAGTTCTGTGAGCGCTTGGAGATGAAATTCCTTCATTCGACTCGACGGTTAGTACACTGCAGAACTGAAGCAGAAGCACAAGCTGTCAAAGAAGCGTTAGCGAAAAGACTGGAAGAATGCAAACTGATGATGCACCCAGATAAAACCAGAGTAGTTTACTGCAAGGATGGAAGAAGGAAAGGAAAATATGAGAACACAAAATTTGACTTTCTTGGTTACACCCTTCGAGCAAGGCTGATAAAAGGCCCCAATAAGGGTATGTTTATCGGTTTCAATGCCGCGGTATCCTCAAAAGCTGTGAAGGCAATGAGGCAGACTACTCGAAAACTGGGAATACGGCAAAGAACAGATCTGGAAATCACAGATCTATCCAAATGGTTCAATCCCATCCTGAGAGGATGGAAGGAATACTATGGGAAGTTCTATCCGTCGGCATTGAAGCCAGTCTACTCGCACCTCAATATCACGCTGAGAAGATGGGCGATGTGCAAATACAAAGGATTGCGGAAGTACAAAACGCGAGCAGCACGCTTTATAGAAGGCATTGCTAAAAGACATCCGAAATTGTTTGTGCACTGGGAGTTAGGGATATTAGAAATGGGCGCTTAATGGGAGCCGTATGAATCGAGAGATTCACGTACGGTTCTAAGAGGGGCTGGAGGTGAAATCCCTCTGGTCTACTCACTGGAAGGTGAGAAAACACGGCTATTCCAAGCGAAGGACATGGCGCAAGGTCCATGTTGGAATGTGCATGGACTCGGGGCAAGTAGTAGTCAGTGCCATGACTTCGAACAATGTAAATGATGACGAGGCCATGGTACATATGATGGGGGCTCTAGAGGGCATTCCTCTTGGGGATGTTCTTGGCGATGGCGCTTATGATACGGTTGATTGTCGAGAGGCCATCTATGACTTGGGAGGCAGGCAGGTGATTCCGCCAGACAAGAACGCGAAAAAGCAGAAACGGGAACGAATACCTGCGCTAAAGGAAAGAGACGATGCGATCCGACGAATGCAAGAATGTGGCGAAGAAGGGAGGTCTCGCTGGAAAGAAGAAGTCGGGTATCATCGAAGATCTCGGGTGGAGACGTTGATGTTTCGATATAAAACAGTGTTGGGGGATCGTCTTTCTGCTCGACGAGAACAGACACAAGCTGCTGAAGTGCGGATAAAACTGGATGTTCTCAACCGAATGGTTGAACTGGGCATGCTGAAAAGTTATAAAGTGGCGATCTAAAATGAACTTTCTCTGTGGTGTCCATCTCTGTGGTTTTTTATTTGCGCAACAAAGCCGAGTAGGACTATTGATTAACTTTAACGTGAGAACGCTTAAGGATGGCATCCGACGCATGCGCGTATAATTTTCCCCTCTGTGGTGTCTAGCTCTGTGGT
>JAJYUX010000165.1 GCA_021792315.1 archaeon | reverse complement strand
TGAAGCTCAGTATCCCCAGAGACCAGCGTCTTAATCGTCCAAAAATCTGTTTGTATTTAAGCCAAAACATGTCGACTATGTACCGGGTTTCAAGACTAGACGGGAAGTTGCAGATATCCACTGTTTCTTTTCCAGTGTTCATCTTGATGCTGCACTGTTGAGTTTGGCCTGGCACCTCTTGGACTCAAATATCTCGTGAGGTTTGCCTCCTTCCTGAGCCTCTCCAGCACTGGAAATGGAGCAGTGATTATGACTGTTTTCAATTGAAAACCGCTCGCTGCAAAAGAATTTTAGTAGGCATGAGTCCACCGGTGATCCCTGAGAATCCTGTAATACTCGAAAAAGCGATTGCACTTGTAACACTTGAATCTGACCTGTGCTGGTTGCATCTCGCAACCAGTCAGCTGTATCACGCCGTCGCTCCAAGACAACTCTGAGCAGCCGCGTGGCCTCTCGCATCTTACAAGACTCTTGTGGCCCCTGTCGGGTAGCCTCAAACGCCTGGGCAGATTTTGATTTTTGGTTTCCAGAAAAGTCACTCACGCGGCAAGTATGAAGGACAGATATTTTCTCTCAATTTCAAAGCCGATGCATTTCTTTCCCAACTTGTTGCACACTTTGTAAGTCGTGCCTGAGCCGAGAAATGGATCTAGAATCGTTTCGGCTGCAGTTATCTGAATCAGCTCTTCGTAGAGCTCGGGAGGATTCTGATCTCTATGCAATCTTTCTCCGGGCTGTGGCGGCGAGTATGGAAAGACGTCTCGTTGGATCCTGGAATTGATGTTGAATCTCCCAGAATCCATCCTGTAGATGAAGATAGGCTCGTAGCGGAATGTCTCCTGCGTAATCCCCCCGTACCAGATGAGCGTCCTGAACGGATTTGTCTTTCTGCAGAGTTCATTCATCCGGGTAGAGCTGTTGAAGATAAATGCATAGTCGATCGTGACTCGCTTGATCTCGGTGAGGACGTGGGCAAACCATTCCATGTAATCGATGCCATCATCGAGAACGAAAGGTGGTGATGTTACGGTGCAGTCCACCGATTTTGCAGGGACCTGCTTCAGGAGCTGTCTCGCATCACCAATCCTAATGCCAACCTCTTTTTCTGTGAATTTCCGCCTCTTTGGACTGTTGACACGTCGATTTCTACAGTAGTTAAGGTGGAATTAATCCACGGATTTGATACATGGGGTTTAGTGCCGGGGACGGGTATCATTTTTCGTAGATTTCCTATTGCCAAGTCTATTTTATTTAGACCATTGTACAGAATAGAATCAATCAATGCTATGTACAATTACAAATTCAAAAGAATTATGAGCAAGGACTTCGGTATTAATGAATGATGCAATCTCCCAATAAAGATTAGGGAGATTTGCCCGGATTGTCTGATGCCCGCCCGAGGATTTGTCTGACTTGGACAAATCTTTCACTCCTAATTTTAGGTAGAAACGCTTCAAGACTTATTTCGATGCTTGTAGGCGCCTGTCTGTACCTCTTTTCAGAGGTCGGGCAGTACAATTTTATACAAGATTATGCACAATTAATTCATGGATCGCCAAATACAGGATGGCGGTCCAGCACCTAAATGTGGTGGAGACCAGCCGGTCCACTTTCTATACTTCAGAGCCAGAAACAGGATCGGAACAGCTAGATAGCTTCTTTGTTCATTCGCAAACTAGATTGTTTCGTACGACGAACGATGAGAGGCAGCCAGGAGGTGAATCTAGAAAGCTAGTTACGAAATAAAAAAGAGAAACGCGGGCTAACAAAACACGTTGCCCGCAAAGTGAGATTTTTTACTTCACTATTATGAATCCGACCATGTATCCAGCAAGGCCCATTCCTGGACCGCATGGTGTGTCACACATGTATTCGTACACTCCAGGTGTTGTGAAAGTCATTGTAAATGTAACCATCGTAAGAGGAGGTACAGGTATGTTGACTCCTAGCGAAGTGATTGTGAATGTGTGGCCAATAGGGAGATCGGTCACTTGCGTTCCCTTACTGTACTGGACCGTTGTCTGACCGCTGTCAGTGTTGTTATAGATTGCAAAAGAGTTCGAAGCCACGCCTGAAAAGTTCTGCAGTACCGCATCGTCGATTGATGTTATCGTGAATTTTACCGGGCTATTCGCACTCACAGTGATGTTGTTATTGTTCGGGCCGGGCGCGCTAGTGTTTGTGGCAGGCGTCGGAGCAGTTTCATTCACGTTGCTTGAAAGCACGAAAGCATCGTATCCCGCGCCTCCGTAGTCGGGGACTATTACCATTCCGACTGGAGCGTTTACCTGAGATGAGGTGGTCGTGCTTGCACCTATTGCGTTGACGTAAAACCCAAGCAAACCGCTCAGAACGACGGCAACTACCACTATTCCTACCGTTACTATGCTGTTTCTGCTAGCCATATCGATTCCTATTCCTCAGATTTGAATCTTGCGTGAGTAACGGGCGAATTATAGATTATATAAGAGGCAGACACGATCCTCATGATTGGTAATGAGCCAAAAAACCGATCGGGTCAGATTGGTTTGAGGAAAGGGTATTTGTCCGATTCAACTTCTTTCCGTTGATGCGACGACTTCGTGAATCTCAAGAAAGCTTTCGCCAGCGAACATGTCATCGGGCGTTTCAGGCGAGTGTGCCTTCTTGAAATCCTCGCTCTTCAACCACCTCTGAAAGTCCTCCTGTGATTCCCAATAGGTCTGTACAATGTAGTTGTCGCTCTTTATTGTTCGGAGTACTTCGTTTCTCACAAATCCTGGCGCATTTTGGACGTAGCGCGTTCCACCTGAAAACAGTCTTTCAAATTGTTCTCTATACTCCGCCTTGACTGGAATGTGGTTTTCAACTACGATCAT
>JAJYUX010000164.1 GCA_021792315.1 archaeon | reverse complement strand
GCACATACGGACTTTGATTCGTGGAGTCTCCAGTGAGATGGATGCTTCAGAGTGGGTCTGTTGGGAGTGTGGATATTACGATTCAAACTCTCCAGGATTTCTTGAGAATTCACAGTTATATCGTTCCATGATAAAAGACAACATTCTCGGCAAGAAGATGCGCGAGACCCTTCTCATGAAAGCAAAACGGGTTTATCCATGAACAAGCGACTACCGTTTATTGCCCTTCTTATTGGCATGGAGTGGGGTCTTTCACAAGTCACGTTTGGTACAGTAGATATTTTGACTTCGTTCATTGCAGTTTCAACGCTTCGTAGAAAGGATTTCTTCATCTATTTGTTGGTGTCGTCTCCAAGTTTTGTTGCGACTTACATTCAGTACGGTGCTTTCTATGCAACTTCCAGTGGCAACATTTCTTACAACTCAATAGCCACCATCATATACTTTGCTGTTTTCTTCACTTGGCATCCTCTTCTTGTTAACCTACTTCTGATTCCGTATTGTGTTTGGACATTATTTACAACTCGTGTACAACACAAGCTTGTTGGCACTCTCAATACTATTCGAAAGCAACTAGACATCAAACCAAGACTCTATCCAGAGATCAAGTTTAGGCAGAAGATAAGGAAGAAGTTGAAATACAAGTGGAACTTTGTTGAGCGTTTGGTTCAACGGCTCAAGGAGAGTGACTTTGGTGACAAGATTGCTTTTCTCATGAAAGGTTCGCTGGTCTTCATGATGGCAATTTCAATCTTCCTACTCGTTTTGGGTAACATCATGTTCTTTTCACTACACCAATTTTTTGTTGTCAAAGGTGCTCCTTACATCAACTGCTGGCAATTCACACAGAATCAAACTTTCATATCTGAATTTACCAACGGCACAATTAATGCTGTTACTCAACCGATGCCTCAACAACACTTGCCATTACAGTTGAATCAAACTATACTTGACGATATGATATACCACGACTTCTTGAGTGTGATGAACTGTCATTGAACGACAACCGTAAGTTCACCCTTCTTGCCACTTCGTGGACTTTGATAATTTCCATCGTAGAAGTCTGGAAGTACCTGAACCTCAACGACTCATTTGACCTCGGCGACTTTACTCAAGCAGTGTGGTCTTCAACAAAAGGACTCCCTCTTCTTATCTACTCAACTCCTTGGAATACGAGTTGTTGGCCAACCCACTACTGTCCAGATTCTTTTCTAGCAGAACACTTTATGCCTCTCCTCTTTGGCATTACACCGTTCTATGCTCTAGACCCCACCCCTATTGTACTTCTTTTGTTCCAATCGCTTGCGTTGGGTGTATCTGTAATTCCTGTCTATCTGTTTGGCAAGCGCGTACTTGATTCGCGACTGGCTTTGTTGTTTTCTTTTGCGTACCTTTGTAACCCACTTCTCATTATGTCGAGCCTCAATGATTTTCACGTCGAGATTTTTCTTATTCCAACTCTCGCGTTCACGTTCTACTACGGGTACTTCAAGAATTGGAAGTGGTTTACGATCTCCGCAATACTTGCTTGTCTTGTCATGGAAGAAGCACCGTTTCTTGTTGTGTCTATAATCCTGTTCTTAATTTGGGATAAGAAGTTCGTTGGCCGTAAGCAAGTGTTGTTGGCAGTCATCGGGCTTGGACTCGCCGGTTCATACTACATTCTTATTTCACACTTGCAAGCGTACTTCGGTTATGCTTTCACAAACGGTGTCGATTCTCGGTTCGAAAGCAACTGGCAGATCCTTGGTGCCACTTCTCTGGTTGATGTTATTCCACAAGCCCTAACACACCCTGCTCTTGCGTGGCAAGCGTTGACTTATCTCTGGCCGTGGAAGTTCATATTTACAAGTCTATTGTTCGGTGGTTCTTTCTTCCTTGCTATTGTAAAACCGAAATCACTTATCATGTGGCTACCGTGGAACCTGCCAATTCTTTTCTCCAACTACATTGGGTACTTCAGTCCGTACAACTTCTACATCGCGTTCACTTTCTTCTTTGTCTTTCCAATGGCAATGGTCGGATATTCAGATATTAAGAGGAGGGTGTGGTTGTTCAACACTTCAATTGCCAAGCAATACTTTGTGTTTGCGTTGTTGTTTGTTGCTGTCCTAAATCTTTTAGTGCCACTTCTCATTGTCACACCAACAATAAACTATGCATCGTCATCGGATTGGCGCCTTCTTAATTCAGTTCCAAACAACGCGAGTTTCGTTTCTGTCTCAGATGCCTTCCCGCCTTTAGCCAATCGTGCAGAAGGTATTCAAGTATTGCTCGGCGGCTTTGCTCTGAATGCAACACCGCCTTCACAACTACGGGATAACACTCTTCTCCTTCAAGACTTTGTCAAGATGTACGGTCTTCCCGACTTTGTCATTCTTTCTCAATACAGTAAGAATCCCTACGACTACGTTACATCTCAATTCTTAATTGAGCAACTTATAGTGCCAGACCACTACCACTCTATTATGAACTCCACAAGGTTCCAACTTTATACCTACACGTAATTTTTATTAGTCTATTAGGGTTAGGTAGTTCTATGCCTCTAACTCTTCCCCAGTATCAGTCACGTTTGCGTTGGGCAACACGACTGGCTTTGGTGTGTATCATAGTTGCCAGTGCTTCAGGTCTTCTTCTCTTCTACGACTTGAATGTTGGCACGACGCTCAACATACTAGGACTTCTCCTTTCCGAGATAATATTGTTCTTCATGGCGTTTGTCTTCTTCCTGCTTTTCCGGGGTTTCTACAAGAAAAGAATTCAGTCTCTACGTCCCACTTAAATATCTAAATTACCGCGCATTTTCTTGTTAACAAATGGCCGAGAGGATTCACAACCATAAATGTGAGCACTGTGGTCGTCGGCAT
>JAJYUX010000163.1 GCA_021792315.1 archaeon | reverse complement strand
AGTTTCAGCTCTGCAAACAGATCTCCGTATGATTCGCGCGCAATGTCTTGGAATCCCTTCTTTTGCTCCTCACCCACCATGTTCAGCATCGGTAAAAGCTGAGTCGGCTTGCCCTGCTCGTCGATGACATGCAGGAACTTTAGCTGAGCAAGGAGTTTTCCTTCATTACTAGGCGCGATCTGGCTCAAAAAGGCAGAGTCTATGACCGAGGGGTTTTGCCTTTGTATCACGGAGAGGAACCTCTCAAACCAGAACCTCGAAGTGTTTCTTGCCGGCGGGTTTCGTCTGCCAGAAGTTGAGGATCTAGTTGGTCTCTCCTCGAGGAGAGTCTGATCTTCCTCTCTTATTTCTTCCATCTGGGTTACGCTCATGCGCTTAAACCTCCTTGAAGAAAAAGTTGGCGATTTTGCGCATCTGCACTTTGATGAAGGATTTGGCGGGGCATGTTGGAAGTTACAGCATGATTACAGTAACTATTATGCATTCCGATTTCGGGTTCTGTCGCCTTCGCGGTTGTTTTTCTGGAATTTCTTTCTGTCAACTTTCGGTTGCAAAGAGGGCGAACTAGATGGTTCGCTCTTTCTGCGATTGGCTTTCTGCCAAAGAAGACGATATTCTGACAGATTGTTTTCTTGGAATGTTCCTTTCACTGGCCTTGGCTCTAGTCGGTTTCATAATCAAACCGTTTTTGCCGATCTGGATCGTAAATTGGTTAATAGTAGATTGCTTCGTTCTCCTTTTGGCTTCGCTTGCTTGCTCTATAGCGATCTCTCTTCTCGCTTATGTCGTAAACAGAAAATCCGACATCAACAGCGGCAATTCCGATTATAACCAGAGTAAGCGAGGTAACTAGAGCGTCATTGAATTGCGTTTCTTCAAAACTGTACTCCGCTAATGCGGTATTCTCTAGTTGGGCATTTTGTACCGTTATGCTCTCATTATTCACTAGCAAACTGTCCATAGAAGGCACATAGATTGAGGTCAAGTTCTGTATGTTAAGCTGGAAAGTAGGAAACCACAAGGAAGAATTTGAGCTAGCTGTTGAACTAACATACATCGCGGCAGTACCGACCAAGTATCCACTATTGAGAATAATTATTGTATTACCAATCGGCGAAAAGAAACTATTATTGAAAGGAACGTACGTGGTCGAATACACTAATCCGACTTGCGAGTTATTCTTAATCAAATGGAACATTAGAGGTTCATTACTTCCAAATGGAAAACTAGTACTGGTCGGCCCCGCGAGAATAGTGTATTCGGCATTTGCAATTATAACGCTTTGCGGATCGATGGAATATCCTTGCTTGAGGTAATATGGATTGATATCGAGATTCACGGTAATATCAAGCGGGCTACCAGTTTCAATGAAAGAATTGTTGGATGATTGGCTAGTGCCCAGAATGTACGTGATCGAGCAATTCGGAAGAGAACTCGCTGGAGAAGCTTCGTTTGGATTTGGGATTACGAAATGTTCAACTACTCTTCTCCAGGGGTTACCTGGGCTACTATAGTAGTGCAAGCACAATCGACGTAACAGGCTGTCAGGTCGGTGGTCTTCTGAACATTACGGCGACAATCGGGAGTTCAACGTTCTCGGGTCACGCGATCTGTCCACAGCTCAGTTTCTCCCCAACGACGGTGGTCCTGAACTAAGACTGGTGATTTTTACCAGTCTCCTATTTTTTAGACAGTTGACGAACTAGCGTATTCTTGCATACTTCAGTCTATTCTCATCTTCATCTTCTTGGTCGAAATAGTGTTTTGTCATTGCTGACGAGGAGTGTCGCATGATCTGGGCCGCCTCATCTGGTGACTTGCCTTGCTTACGTAACATCCTCACAAAGCTGTAACGTAGTGTATGTGTGTTGACACCGATTTCTTTGTATGCCATCATTCTAATGGCATCTCTTGATGCAAGCCTATCTCTGATTGTACTGATCATAGTTCTGTCGTCATCAGTCAAGAACAATGGTATATCTACAGGAATCAACACTGGTTCCTTCTTTATTCTGAAGACTTTGTTTGGTAGTGGTTGACCGCATCGAGAACACACTGTGTCAAGGATATTGAATTTCTTACGTGTGGTCGGGCTACATGATGGACATAGCTTGAACTCAGCATGGAGTTTCTTTTTCTCTACCTTTACCTTTACGACACGTTGACCAGTATCTAACCACGTATAGAGTGCCTCACACGCTTCTCCTATACGTAGGCCGTTCATGACTTGTATGAGATAAATACTCACGTATGCTTGTCTTTTCAGTTCAAGGTTTGCGTATTCCCACGTAGTGCGATCACGTTTTCTGTAGTCTTCGATACGTGATTCTATACGTTGGATCAGTTCCTCACGTGAGACTTTACGATTCCAGTTCTCTATTCTCTTCTTCACTACGTCAACAATGATTGGTTTTGGTGTCTGTAGGGCGGGGGTAACTACATTGTTTTGTGTCAACAGCGATACAGGAACGTGTGTATCATCGTCACCGCTCACCTGGATACGTATCGTTTCTTCTGTCATACGCATTCTGCGCATCCGTTGTTTGAGGAAAAAGTGTCTAGTACCAAATTTTGAACTCACGTTTCGGTTATCTAACATAAGAGAAGAATGAGCATAAAAACTGAGCGTAAAGACCGCCAAAGGAGAGTAAGTCAGAAAAATTTTGTTCTTGCTGTGATACGTTCGTATGGTATTAACAACCTTAAAAGCAGATTATGCATGACTGCATGTAGTCTTGTCTGCAAAGCAACGACCACAGAGAAACAAGGATGAGCAGCGCGATGGTTTTCAGACCTTTGCCCCAACCGTGAATTTCGAAAGCATGGTCATGAGTATCATCCAGACTATTCTACTGTCACCAACACTTGTGTCATCAGTCGGAG
>JAJYUX010000040.1:12313-14569 GCA_021792315.1 archaeon | reverse complement strand
ACAGCGGACTCACAAACTTGGTTGTAACTAACAGGTGTGATTTGACCTGCTGGTACTGCTTCTTCTATGCGAAGAAGGGTGTCGAAGGCGCTTATGTTTACGAGCCATCTCAAGACCAGATTCGCGCAATGGTGAAAGCACTCCGTGCCGAGAGACCGGTTCCCGGAAATGCGATTCAGATTACGGGTGGTGAGCCTACTCTTAGGGAGGATCTTCCTGACATAGTAAGGATTTGCAGAGAGGAAGGAGTTGACCACATTCAGCTCAACAGCAATGCCATCAACATGGCAATTGATCCTGCACTCGTTAAGAGATTGAGGGAGGCCGGTGTCAACACAGTCTACATGAGTTTTGACGGAGTTACACCGCGCACCAATGGTAAGAACCACTGGGAAGCTCCATTCGCCATAGAGAATTGCAGGAGAGCTGGACTAGGAATCGTTCTTGTTCCCACAGTCATAAAGTCAGTCAACGACCATGAACTGGGTCAGATCATCCGTTTCGGACAGGCGAACATCGACGTTATCAGGTCCGTGAACTTCCAGCCTGTTTCACTGACAGGAAGATTGACTAAGACTGAGCGCGAGAAATACAGGATTACAATTCCAGACGCAATTCAAAGAATAGAGGAGCAGACAAAGGGCGAGATCGTCGAAGATGACTGGTTTACAGTTCCGACTTGCGTCCCGATGACTCATTTCATCGAGGCGTTCACAAAGAAACCGCAGTACGAGCTCTCAATACACTTTGCATGTGGAGCGGGAACGTACGTGTTCAAGGATCATGACAAGCTGATTCCGCTCACGAGATTCGTTGATATCGAAGGCATGTTGAACTATCTCCAGGACAAATCTGACGAACTCAATGGTGGCGCGAGCAAGCTCGTTGTTATACCGAAGATCCTAGCAAACCTGAGCAAGTTCATAGACAAGGAAAAGACTCCTGAAGGCATAAACCTCTCGAGACTGCTTTTCAACGCCTTGGTAAAGCACGATTACGAAGCCTTGGGTGACTTCCACCAGAAGACAATGTTCCTTGGAATGATGCACTTCCAGGACAAGTACAACCACGACGAGGAAAGGTTGATGCGTTGTGACATTCACTACGTGACGCCGGACAAGAGAATCATTCCGTTCTGCGCCTTCAATGTCATCCCAGAGTGGTACAGAGACCGCATCCAGCAAAAGTACGCAATCCCGATCGAGGAATGGGAAAGCAGATCTGGACACACTCTCGAACAAGGGCTGTACAAGGGAACTCTGAGAAAGGGCAAACAACACCACGCAGGTTGTGGTTGCTCGGTCATTGCCCAGCAGACGCAGCAGGCTCGGAATCTCGAAACCATCACTGGCGACGTCCTTCCAATAATCCAGTCGTAGACTGGACTCGAGCGGGTTTTTCCCCGCCAATATTATCATGAAAAGGGCCGAAAGCGAAGAGGCGATATTGGATTCTTTGCCGGTGCTTTCTGCATGACTTTTTCTAAGGAAGCCCTTTCAAAGGATAGGATGAGAAGATCCATAGCTCAATGAATCATTGAACTTTCATCGTCATTTATAAAAGACGAATCGCGTTCGCGCCTCTTATTTCCGTAGCTTACGATCATCTGTAAAGTACGATTTTCGGTTAATTGTTATTAGCATAGAAACCTCAGAGTGAACTACTTGCAAGTCCAGCAGACACTCGATGCCAAAACCATGACGATGGAGAGGCCAAAGACTGTCTCATTAGGTGCTGATGCTAGAGCTCTACTGAAAAACAAGCTGAGGGAGCTCACAAGCGATACACGCGAGCTTGGCCCTTCCGTGCTGGTTTCTGCTACTTATGACGGCGAACGCAAGGTCGCTCAGCTCAAGTTTTACGAACCGTCATCGAACCGAGTCTACCTATGGTCGGACTCGAGCGGTCACAAGCCTCATTGTTTCTCGAAGCAGCCCGTTTCGGAGCTGGAACACCTGAAAAGGGAAAGAACAAACATCCTAGACATCGTTCCAGTAAAGAAACGCGACCTGATTAAGGACGAGGAAATAATCGTCAGCAAGATCATAGCCACAGATCCATTGGCTATAGGAGGACAGGACAGCAGCCTACGGAACTCGATAACAGCTTGGGAGGCTGACATCAAATACTATGAGAACTTTCTCTATGATAACGAGCTCTATGTCGGAGCGTATTACAAGATAGAAAATGGCAATATTGTGCCGGCGCCTTTCGAGACGCCTCTGGAAGTTGAAGATTCACTAAAGCGAGCGCTTG
>JAJYUX010000040.1:0-12303 GCA_021792315.1 archaeon | reverse complement strand
CTGCAAAGCCTGAGATGGCAAAGCAAATAGAAGAATGGGCTTCGCTCCTCAATCAGCCACTGCCATATCTAAAACGAGCGGCGCTAGATATCGAAGTCCTCTCGTTTGAAAACCGTATCCCGAACGCGGATCTTGGAGACCAGCCAATTGTGGCGGTTTCATTGGTCTCAGAAGGATTGCAGCGCGTGTATGTATTGGAGCGAAAAGATGTCGGGCTTGGAAACAGAGAAGATATTGCGAAAACTGCAGAGCTATTATTCTTCCAAAATGAAAAAGATCTCCTGATTTGTCTTTTCACGGACATGCTGGAGTATCCATTCATTGCAACGTTCAATGGGGATGATTTCGATCTAAATTATCTCTACCACCGCGCTCAGAGACCAGAGATCGGACTCACGAAAGAAGAGATTCCAATAGTCATGGGAAACAATTTTGGTGGTTTGAAACACGGTGTACATATAGATCTTTACAAGACTTTCAACAATAGATCCCTACAGATCTATGCCTTTGGAAACAAATATTCGGATCACACGCTAAACGGTGTTGCAGAGGGCCTTCTCGACGAATCCAAAGTGGAATTTGATGGGTTGATAGGGGACCTTCCGATCTATGAACTCGCGAAGTACAACCTTCAGGATACAATTCTCACCTACAAGCTCGTTTCAATATACAACGATGTCTTGCTGAAACTCCTAGTCGTCATAGCGAGGGTTGGAAAAATGCCAATAGATGACCTCTCACGATTGGGTGTTTCCAATTGGATCAGAAGCATGCTTTATTTCGAGCACCGCAGACAGAATGCTTTGATCCCGAGACCGGAGGAGCTTAAGGAGAGAGGGGGGGCAAAGTCAGAGGCAATAATCAAGGGCAAGAAATACAAAGGAGGTCTGGTAATCGACCCAGTCACTGGTGTTCACTTCAACGTCTCTGTTCTTGACTTTGCTTCGCTATATCCTAGCATAATTAAAGTCCACAACATCTCTTATGAGACCGTGAATTGTTCGCATGCGGAATGCCAAAAGAATCTGATTCCTGAAGTGGGACATTGGACGTGCACGAAAAATAGGGGAATAGAATCGCTGGTGGTGGGTTCGCTTCGCGATCTCAGGGTGGAGTATTATAAGCAGCTGACAAGATCAAAGACACTCTCCAAGCAAGATCTAGAACTCTACAAAGTTGTGAGTCAGGGCCTCAAAGTCATTCTGAATGCCAGTTACGGAGTGCTTGGATTTGAGAGCTTCCCATTATACTGTCTGCCGGCTGCAGAAGCTGTGGCATCGTTAGGGCGTTATTCAATCACAAGAACTATAGAGGAGTGTCGAAGGCTAGGAGTCGAAGTAATCTACAGTGACACCGACAGTTTATTCATCAAAGCTCCCTCGCAGGATCAGATAGGACTGGTTTCAAAGTGGACGCAGAAGGAACTTGGCATCGAAATCGAAGTTGACAAAGTCTATCGGTATGTTGCAATGAGCCAAAGGAAGAAGAACTACTTCGGAGTCCTTCAGGACGGCACTGTCGATATCAAGGGATTGACTGGTAAGAAGAGCCAAACACCAGAGTTCATCAAGGCTTCGTTCAATGAGACACTGGCGATATTGAGCAGAGTCAAGTCGCAGGAAGATTTCGAGCAGGCAAGAGATGAAATCAAGAAACGACTCACAGGTGATTATAATCAACTCAGGAACAAGGAAATCTCCATGGAAAATCTCGCGTTCAATGTAATGATAAGCAAAGAAATTTCAAGCTACAAAGACACTATTCCACAGCACGTTAGGGCCGCGCAGATCTTAAAGAACTCCGGCAAGGAGATTAAGGCGGGGGATATCATCTCATTTGTCAAGACCAACACGGGGGATGGGGCGAAACCTGCCTCGATCGCGCGAAAAGACGAGATCGATGTCGAAAAGTATCTGGACTACATGCGGAGTACCTTTGATCAGATTCTTGGCTCCCTTGGATATGACTTTGACGAGATTCTGGGCGCAACTAAACTCGAAGATTTTTTCTGGCCAAGTAACTGAAATCATGAAAGGGCTCAGAACTCAAGATCTGAATCATCACGCGTAACGCGCTCACTTGGGCTATTGTCTTCACGGCCCCCGTCTAGTCCTAGGGTTCCGCAACATAATTATATTGTCATTTCCGAATTAGAACAGCTGCCTCGTGCCGAAGAGCCATTGCGATTAAGATTGAATAGGAGTATGAACACCTGAATTGGTATACATAGATACAAACTGCACGCTCGAGAACTTTAGGCGGTTCTTGATACAGAGCACATGTAATTCTTTCATGCCGGAAGGATACTACAGAGATCCTGAAGTGTTTCCAGAGAAGGAGGGAGATACTGGTTCGATATACATCGAAGCCGCGGATAAGGTCTCACTTCGAAAAATAAGAGACATCACCTTCGTAAATGCAAGAGACATCCTTGGAATAATCTATGTGAGCAAGAGCGGAAATACGAAGCTCAAGTGGAGGGAGAGCAGGGATGACGTCGGAAAGCTGACCGGAGAAGCATCTACGAACAGTCTCGTTAATCTATTCTCTTCGCGTGTCTTGAGCAAGGAATACACCGATCAATTGCTTGCATCAGGAGAGTCTGGAGAGAGTTCCGCGGAACAGCCGTCAGCAACTGTGGACGGAGAGATTGAGGGTACGCTTAATGTTGAGGGCGATGTCTAATTGGAGCGACAGATTTCTCCAGGCAATGCGGTGAGGGTGAGGGTTTTCGAAATTACGAGCATGACCGATCCCGAAACTGGGAAGCCGGGCAAGAACATAAAACTCGTCCAAGTAAAGCAACAGAGGCCGCAGCAGGGACAAATTTACGGACCTTTCGGTGGAGGAGAAGACGCAAATATGATCAAGAACATAATGGGTCAGTTCCAATCAATGGGTCTGTTCCCTTTCGGCAGGGACAGCATTCCCAAGTTGAATCTATTTCTGAGCGAAAGCGAATATGACCTGCTCGGAGTTCGTTTTGAAGTGAACGAAGTCTACGACATGGTACTGAAGGACGGATCGATCCGCTTCCAAAAGTCACTGGAAGGCGTGTAGTTTTTCAAGAATCACGAGTATCACTTCGGAACATGATGTACTTGAAGGGAAAGAGTGTATCCGACTCAAATACCTCAATGTTGCCCCATTGGCAGAAGAACTTCGTGATCGGTATTGATGACTGTGTGTGTGTTGCTGAGAAGAAGGGTGCTTTTCTGACAGCGAAGGATGTTGCAAATGCAATTGAAGTCAATGGTGCTCGAGACTGGGTAAACACGCGATTCGATGAGGGCCACAAAATCTGCTTTCTCACAACCCGCAGCGAGAAACTCAGAGTCTCAACCGAACTCTGGTTGAAGAAACACGGCTTCAAATACCATTCACTGATAATGAAAAAACCTCGGGCCCAAGAGTACCACTATATTGATGATAGACATGTCCAAGCAACAACTTTTCGTGGACGATTCGCTCAACTTGTAAAGAAAGAGCATGAGATACAGGTGTTTAGTTAGAGATAACATGCGAGGTTGGTCTAGACTGGCCTAGGACAGGGGCTTCCCACGGCGAACTCTGCCGGAAATAGCCTCTAACACGGGTTCGAATCCCGTACCTCGCATCTCTTTAGGTCTAATTCCATTCCATCGTTGTGAAATCTTTCAAATAATGAGGCATCGGCCACCATTTCTTTACTCCGAGGTCTTGAGCCACAATATTAGCGCAGATATAACCAGGCGCATATGTCATCGTCCCGCCTGGATGACAGCAGGAGCCACATAGGTAGAGGTTTTTCACAGGTGTTCTGCATGATTGCCTACCTGCGCCAATCTGACCAGCCAAATATCCGCCCTGGTGTGCATCAGCCTGGACCATGTTCACTATCTCGTTTTCAACATCGTAAGGAGTGAACGCTCGTTTGAAGATGATATTTTCCGGTTTGATGTTTGGAGCGTATGGAGTCCACGCGCTTATGCATCTGTCAAGATACTCGTCTTTCAGATCGTTCCAGGTTTGTGAACCTTGTTTCCTTGGGTTATAAGGAACGAACTGAGAGAATGTCAGTGTATGATAACCGGAGCCCTGACTGGGATCATGCGCAGTGTAACACCACCCTTCCGGCCTTGGTGATGATGGTGGTTCATATCGCGCTAGTTCATCCCAGTGCTCGTGAAGATCATCGATTGTTTCATACCCTACAAATAGCTGAAACGTCTTATCAATATCTGGGTTTTCCTTTGCTGCCGTGAACTTGGGTGGCTCTTTCAGGGCCAAATGGCTAACGAATAATGTCCAATCGTTCCACTTCCATTGTTCTATTTTGCGGGCGAAGCTCCGGTCAAGATTGTCTCGACCTACTAGGTTGAGATAAGTATGAACGGGATCGATTCCTGAAATGACAGCTCTTTGCGCAGCGAAAAATCGACCATCCTCAAGATAGACACCCTGTGCGGCCCCGTCCTTGATTTTGATTGTCTTTACTGTCTGACCTGTTAAGACTTCGCCTCCTTCTTCTCTGATAAGTCTGACAAATGCATCTGCCATGCGGCGAACGCTACCCTTCACCAAACTTGCCCTATGTCCACGAACGAGTTTGCGAAGAGCTACGAAGCCAGTTCCATTTCTCACGTCTTTTGCTCTAGCTGCTGCCACGCTTAATAGAAAGAGGAGCTTCACTCTTTCATCCTCAAAAGACTGATCAACAACATCGAACGCACTAGCAGACTGGAAATCAAAAAACTCCTCGCCCATTTGTCCCCATTTCTTCACAAATCGTCCCCTCCACTCATCGTCCGGCAACGCAGGAGAGTAGTGAAGGGCCATTACCAAGTCTTCGAACTTTTGGAAGTAGGCATACATCTCCGCATCTTGCTTAGATCGGTTTTCGAGAACTCTGCAAGTTTTGTTAATGTCAGAATAAAGAGTAACAGACTTGCCGTTGACGAAGGGCGCACCCAAGTTTGCCTCTGGGGTTATGTGTGCCCCGCCATACTTCTCCAAATTCAAATCTCTCATTGGCTGTGCATCTGGTCCAAAATTATGTACATGAGCGTGCAAGTTGAAAAAATGTCCAGGGTACAGTTCTTCAGAGGCTAAACCACCTCCAGCCTTGTTGAGGCGTTCAATAACAAGAACACGAAGTTTCGATTTCTGGAGATATGCAGCCGTAGTGAGAGCATTGTGACCCGATCCTACAATTACGACATCATATTCAGTGTTCAAAGTAGAAGAAACACCCTGAATGTCTGTAGTTAAGCTTTCTTCTCTGAGATAATTCCACGATGTTTGAGTTTCGGTCTCCAGGATCAGCGTAATCAAGAATTGCCAGAATGGCTGCAACTGCCGTCACAACAGTGTCAAGAATAAGTAATGTCATGACACTCGCGGAATATATTCTGATTCAATTCGATGCAACTCCCAAATAGGCGAAATTTCTACTAGACATTATACTCTCGTTAACAGTATCGCGTCGAACAGCTATGCGGTTCTCTGATTAATATATGCGGCGTTTGTTGTTTCTGATTCGTGAAATCCGAACTACGAGTTGCTGAAGAAAGAGAAGCAATTACACGCAAAGAAATGAAGGCGAGAGAAGATGGGGGTGTCAAGATCTGAATATCTAGACTTCTAATGATGGAAAGCGCAGGTGGTGCAATTGCGCGTTTTGTTGCTAGCTCATTTGACAAAGAGCTAAACGTCTTGTTGGTGGCAGGGGTTGGAAACAATGGGGGTGATGCTTTTGTAGCCGCAAGACATCTAACCTTTTACAATGAGGTGAAAGTGACTCTCGCATTGATCGGGAAGGAAAGTGACGTGCGTCAGGAGGAATCTTTGGCAAACTGGAGCATATTGAAGAGGATCCAAGGTATACGCGTGATGGAAATAGATTCGATCGAGAAAATAGAAGTGCTTGAAACAGAGCTTTCGAAAAGCGATGTCGTGATCTCGGCCATATTCGGAACAGGATTCAAGGGGTCGCCTAGAACTCTTCACGCAAAGGTCATCGAGGTGCTAAACACTTCAGATGCTACTACGATTAGCATAGATATCCCGTCTGGTATGGAAGCAGATTCTGGTAATTTCGAAATATCAGTCCAATCTGATTATACGATAACAATGGATTCACCAAAGACTGGGATGTTTGCAACTGAGAAATCAAGAAAAGCATGTGGAGAAATACTTGTTGCCAACATAGGTCTTCCAAAATGAAATCGTATGTGTTTCTTGAACAGATCAGTGTTGGTACTCACAAGAATTTCTCATATCTAATTGCAGATAAGGACGCCCGACTTGCAGCAGTAGTTGACCCAGCTTGGGAAGTGGACAAGCTTCATTCAAAGTTGGCGGAGAACAATCTGACGCTCGAGTACATAATCAACACACACGCCCATTACGATCATATCGATGGAAACAAGGCCCTTCAGGAGAAGACTGGCGCGAAAATAGTGATGCACGAGTCTTCGAAAGCGAAGAAGGATATCGCGATACAGGACGCTTACAATCTGGAAGTTGGAAAGGTAAAACTCCGCTTCATTCACACGCCAGGACATTCGCCAGAAAGCATGTGTGTCGTAGTTGATGACTTTGCTCTGCTGACGGGTGACACTCTCTTCATAGGTGAATGCGGCCGCGTTGACTTGCCGGGGGGCGATGCTGGTGAATTATTCGAAAGTTTTGAACGGATTCGACATTTAGATCCAGATCTCGTAGTTTACCCGGGTCACGACTATGGCACAACGTCCAGTAGCACTTTACGCGAACAAATAGCTACGAACTACACCCTGACGAAGAGAACAAAATCAGAGTTCATTAGATTCATGGAGCAACCATGAGAGGGTCTGACTCTTTGGCCTTGCCGAACGCTTCTCTTCTCAACTCACACGAGTGGCACTTGCCGCAGGGTTTGGGGTTGGAAGTGTAACAGCTCCATGTCAACTCAAAGGGCACTCCGAGGTTGATTCCAAGCTTCACCACTTGACTTTTGTCCAATCCAGACAATGGCAAGATTACTTGACCTGTTCGGTTCCCGCTTATCTTGCCGAATGATGCTGTAGAATTGAATTTCTTAAAGAATCTCGGGGACGAATCAGGAAAAGATTTGACGTCGTTTCTATTGTGTCCTCCAATAATGAACTTCGCATCCAATGTTTCGGCAAAGGAGGAAGCTATCCCATAGAAGATTACGTTTCGGGATGGAATGTATGCACTGGGTGCCCTCTTGAGTATTGGGTTGGTAGTATGCGTTTTCGAGTCTTCAACCTCCCTAAGAAAGTTCAGATCTACTACCGAATTCTGGACTCCCGCAAAGGAAGCAATCTTTTTGCAAGCGGAAATTTCTCTCTTGCTTCTCAAGAAATAATTGAAAGCGAGAGCTCTCAGATCATAGCCTTTGTCTCGCGCCCAGAACAAAGCGACTGCCGAGTCTAGGCCCCCTGACAGAAGGACTATGGAATTGGTCACTATCAAATCACTTGTTGATAACCAAGTTCGTATTTATATGTGAAAGCTTCAATGTGAGAAGTTAGGATCATCAGAATCTCATGAGTTCTCAATCAATGTTAGGTGGAAAAAGGGCAATTGTATCCGGTGCTGGGAAAGGCATCGGACGCGAAGTAGCTATTGCGCTTGCAAGGAATGGAGCTGATGTGGCGATAGTGTCAAGAGATTCTAAGGAGATCACCGAACTCGTCAAGTACATTGCGACGTTTGGAGTAAGAGCTGCCGGTGTGGCAACAGATGTATCGAAGGGAACTGGCGCCGCAGAAATTGTGAAGGAATGTCTGCTAAAGTTTGGTGGAGTGGACGCATTAGTTTGCGCCGCAGGGTTCCCAATGCAAGATGATCTTTGGAACAAGTCGATACAGGAAACCAGCGCCGAAGACTTCCTGAAGGTTTTCGAAGTTGATGTTTTGGGATCCTTCAATATTGTGAAGCATGCACTTCCAGTCATGGTCAGACAGAAACGAGGCGTCATAGTTCTATTCTCATCAACTCCTGCAATTTCTGGCTATGATAAAGGCGCGACGTATAGTGTGGCAAAAGCTGCAAATCTGGGTCTCATGAAAAGCCTCGCGTCCGAGTACGGCAAATATGGAATTAGAGCATACGCGATAGCACCGGGGAATATCCAGACTGCACGCACTTTTGATAAATTATCTGATGAGGAGAAAGTAGTCCTACAGAATGAGTCGCCAATGAAGAGATGGGGTGCGCCAGAAGAAGTTGCAAACACAATAGTGTCGCTCGTCTCTGACAACATGAGCTTTGTAACCGGTCAGACCATTGTTATTGACGGCGGCACAGTTATGCTCTGACTGAGCGTTTGAAATTGAACTAGTCCGACTAATGGAGGCTCAACCGGAATATGCATAAAAGCTGAAGCGGGATGAATTTGAGTGACA
Organism: archaeon; assembly: GCA_021792315.1. Next base: position 3,907 of record JAJYUX010000040.1, on the reverse strand, counting down.
TGTCCCAAAAAGCCATCGTGATAATGGGTTCAAAGAGCGACCTGGAGTTTTGCGAGAAGATCAGAGGCGCACTTTCAACATACTCAATATCATCAGATTTACGAATAGCTTCAGCGCACCGCACTCCTGAATATCTCTTGAAGCTTCTAAGAGAATATGCAAGTTCTGGGGATCAGATTGTTGCGATTACTGTAGCGGGCCTTTCAGACGCACTTTCTGGAGTCGTCGCAGCGCAGAGACTGTTCCCAGTGGTTGCCTGCCCTCCGGATCTCGACAAATATGAGCTCCCCAAAGTCTTCTCAAGTGCATATACACCATCGGACGTACCTGTTGCCTTTGTGAACGATCCTGCCAAGGCAGCCAATTTTGTAGCTCAGATATTCGCTCTATCAAACAAACAACTTGCTGATAGCATCGAGAAGATCACTCTTGAGAAGAAAACTCAAATAGAGAAATCTGATTCAGACCTAAACCGAAGGTAACCTGATCAATTTGCGCGAGGCATATTTGGAATGTCTGTTCTATTAGAATCACACCTAGCAGACAAGAAACTACTAAGACGCGGCAAGGTGCGGGATGTCTATGACGAAGGTTCAGAACTCTTGATTGTCGCCACAGACCGCATCTCGGCTTTCGACAGAATAATGCCTCAGGGGATCCCAAAGAAAGGAATCGCTTTGACAAAGCTGTCAGAGTACTGGTTTTTGAAGACGAGTCACATTTTCAAGAATCACTTTATTTCGACTAGTGGAGAACGTTCATTGCGAGTCAAGAAAGCTCAGCGAATTGACATAGAATGGATTGTCAGAGCTTATCTCTACGGTTCTGCTTGGCGTGCTTATTCAAAAGGCATTCGTGAAGTTTCAGGAGTCAAGCTTCCAAGCGGTCTTCAGATGGCAGAGGCGCTACCTGAAATAATACTAACTCCCACCACGAAGAGCGACGAGGGTCACGATCAGGAACTTTCTTGTGAAGAAGCTATAAAGCAAAAACTGGTTGACAAAGATGATTGGAACGAACTTCAAGAAGCGACATTCAGACTTTTCGAGTACTACAAGAAAGAGGCACAATTGAAGGGGATAATCATACCAGACTTCAAGCTCGAGTTCGGAAGAGTCGGTGATGAACTGATCCAAATTGATGAACCACCTACACATGACTCGGCGAGATTCTGGGCGAAAGATAAGTACAATGTAGGCGAAAAGCAAGAACGACATTGCTTGGATAAGGAATTTCTGAGAGACTATCTCATGCGAAAAGGCTTTTCTGGAGATGGCGCTGTTCCTAATCTTCCGGATTTGGTGATTAATCAGATCTCAGCTCGTTGTGTGGGTGCTTACGAGGTTATCTCAGGAAAGACGAGAATGGAATCTCTTGGTCTTCTCAGTGTGGATGAAGTAATGGGGAAACTTGGTTAATTTGATTTGGAGCCCCGCCTGATTTGACCAAGAACGAGGATCCAGCGTACTCACAGCTTTTTTCACCAACAGATTTTCGCTATACTGTTGACGATCTGAAACCGATACTTTCTGAAGAGGCATATGTAAAATATAAGGCTAGAGTAGAGGCGATGTTGGCAAAACAATTCGCGAAAGTCGGCATCTGTTCTCGCCCCATAGCTGAAGAAATTGCAAGGTCGTGCGAACTGGTTTCGGCCAAAGAAGTCTACGCGGAAGAGTCCAGGATAAAACACGATATTAGAGCACTCGCCAACGTTATCCGAAGTCGGGTTTCTGACTCTGCCAAACCATACGTTCATTTGGCCGCTACGTCGTATGATGTTGTTGATACTGCTAACGCGCTCAGATTAAAGGAAGCAACAAAGCGGGTAATTATCCCAGATTTGGTTAATCTTGAGAATGCTCTCATTGAGATTGCTCTAAAATATGATTCATCGGTTCAAATAGGGAGAACACATGGGCAGCATGCTGAACCAATAACTTTTGGCTTTTTCATTTCCTACTATGTGTCGAGGCTCGGGCAGAGGATCCTTAAGATAAATGCGGCTGCCGACTCGCTTACAGGAAAGTTCGCAGGTGCGGTGGGAGTCTACGGTCCTCTTTCTCTTGTGCTAACGGATCCGGAGAAGTTCGAGAACGATCTCCTTGCATCTCTCGATCTTACGCCCTCCGAAGTCTCAACACAGATTGTGCAGCCAGAACCTTTGACTGATCTGATTCATTCCATTGTATCCACCTTCGGTGTTCTTGCTAATTTCGCCAGAGATCTGAGGAATCTTCAGAGGACTGAGATAGCTGAAGTTTCTGAAGAGTTTTTGGAAATGCAGGTAGGCTCGTCTACAATGCCTCAAAAGAGGAATCCGATAAACTTCGAAAACATCGAAAGCACTTGGAAGAAATTCATGCCACAAATGGTGACGGTTTACATGGATCAGATCTCGGAACATCAGAGGGATCTTACAAACTCACTTTCCCAGAGGTATTTGCCCGAGCTCTTGGTTGCCTTTGATTCCTCGGTTAGGCGGCTCACGAGAACAATTTGGGATGGTAAGAGAGCCCGGGCGAGGATTTCAATTGATTCAGATTCCATGAAGAAGAATTTTGACATTAGTGCAGACACTGTCTCCGCAGAACCCCTTTACATACTCCTTGCGCTAGCTGGTCATCCAAACGCCCACGAATCCGTAAGGTCGATCGTTCAACGTGGTTTGAGAGAGAATAAGAGCTTCCATGAAATCCTGAAGTCAGATAAAGAGTTGTCTAAGTACCTAGACAAAATCCCCAAGGACAAATGGAGTGTTTTGAACTCTCCCTCGAAGTACACAGGAATTGCCAGTGAGAAGGCTAGAAGAGTCGCCCTGTCTTGGAAGAAGAAGATGAAAAAATTGGATCGCTTACCATGAGTCTTGGAACTGCAATGAACTTCAGGGGATCTCGAGGAAGAATCACATACTCTTCCGTTGGTGTAAATCGTGTCGCAAGGGAACGGTCGAGGGAAGCGATCGCATCGAGACTATACAATGACTCTGTCAGTTATCGACTCGGGAGACCTATACATCTTCCATTTGGATTGGTATACCCTGCAGGTTTTGATGGAAAATATTTCGATTTACAAATCGAAGGAGTAGGCACCAAGACATTATTGGCGGAATTGACTGGAAGATACGAAACGATTGGCATCGACGCGGTTGCGATGGCAGTCAACGACGTAATTAGATCAGGATCTCGACCGGTGTTGATTAGCGATGCCATTCACATATCAAGGCCTGACTTGAAGGTAGGCAGTCTGATCAAAGGAGTAAGAGCTGGGGCAAAACTTTCCGATTGTATTCTAGCGTCAGGCGAAACCGGGAATGTTTCGGAGATACTTCACGCAGAAACCACTAAGTTGTCTCCGCCATTTGACTTGATCGTATCGTGCCTTGGGAGTGCCAATAGGCCTGACCTGATCAAGGGTGACATTTCGGAGGGGGATTCAATCATAGGATTAGGGAGCTCAGGAATACATTCGAATGGTTTGACTCTGGCCAGGAAGATTCTGTTAAGGCCATGGGGTGGATTGTATGATCCTTGGTTCAAACATGACATCATTGGACGCGAAATCGTCGAAGAACTGCTGGTACCGACCGCGATATATGCAAAAGGGTTGGCACACGTTCAAAGGGGTCTAAAGATCAAGGGTGCCATTCATATTACGGGAGATGGTTTCTCAAAGTTCCGAAGATTGCTCACTTGGCAGAGAAAGTTTAAACAATCAAAGGCCAAAATTGGCTTCAAGTTCGAGTTGTTGAAACCCATGCCTGCAATCTTTAGATTGATTTTCGAGGCTGCCAAGATTCGAAAGACACCAATTTCGATCGCCGAGATGTTTCGAACATTTAACATGGGCTATGGATTCGCAATAATCGTAGCTCAGAAAGATGCCGATAGGGCTCTCGACTCTTTGG
>JAJYUX010000039.1 GCA_021792315.1 archaeon | reverse complement strand
CCAGAAAGACAAGACCCTTCTCGTTCATGGAATATAGAGTCTTGTAACCATCGTTTGTTGAGACAATCATTCCATTCGAGAATAGCGTGTTCATGTGCTTCCAGAAGGTATCGTAACCGAGACGCGCTTTGACCATTATCCAGTGTTGCACGGTCGGAGTGCGACATGCTTCTAGGATCGCTATCTGGATTGATCTCTGGGAACGGACGGGTCTCCGTTGCCTTCTTTGTTTGTGAAGGTACATCTCCGAAGACTGGGAGCCAATCGGCTGTGGCCTTAGCACTGTCAATTGCCGATTGAAATCAGTAACAGTCATGTTTCGTCGGCAAGGGTAGACAATCATTGGCCTATAACCATTCGTTTTTGAATTCTTGTACAACTTTTTTCATGAGGAAGAGCGAATCTTCAGGGTGTCTGTTCTTTGTTCCAACATGCAACGAGCGGTCAGAATACTTGGACATATCACCTGGATCGCCGTATTTTTGCTATTGATTTTCAATAAGTGATGTTTATCCGTCTGCCTATCAGACAAGAGATTTAGCTGGAATGCTATCTAAATGGCCACAATACTAGAAAGTAGAATCAATGCCAAGCCAAGCGAGAAAAATGCGCCGCCCAATGGATCTTTCGTCGAAGCAGACAGACCACGCCTGAAGGAGCATAGTCGGTCTCCCGACTTCGATTTCGTAGTACCACTTGATGAGTCAGTGATAGATCGCAGATCTTTGGATTATCTCTTCAGGACTGTCAATATCTTCTCCGGAAGACTTGTTTTGGTGTATATCACTCACAGACTTCAATTGCCCAAAGGATTCCTGGAATACGCGAAGGTTGAGGGGATCCATGACTATGAATCACACTTTTACAATTCGCTTGCGAACCAAAAGATGCAGGAGATTGGCAGAAGGGCTGAATCTGAAGGTATCGAGTGGACATGGCACGTTCATATCGGCGGATTAAGAGGCGCAATCAAGAACATTCTCCAAGGGAAAAATAGAGTGCTGATCGCAATTCTAGCGAAAACAAATGGGCGAGAGGTGAGATTTGCCAAGAGGTTTATGATTAGAGATTTATCGGAATTCGGAGTTCCTGTTCTTGTGATGAGTCGCCATATTGGCCGTCAACAGCTGCTTGGGATATTGGATAGTATATAGTCGCTTAAATTATTATACTGTAAACTTATACTTTTGTTTGAAGTATATTTCTATGTGTGTGATGAACATGGCAACTGTACTTGAAGAAGAGCGTGCAAATGACAGAACGAACGACAATGCGAAGACGATGACTGTCATTTCTACGCCGAAGAATGCTAGTCCGATAATAGTTCCGCCACGAACTGAATTTGAGGAACAGAGAGTCGTATTCCTGATAAATGATGAAGAGTTGAACCAAGAAACATTTGACCTTGCGATCGATACCGCCAAGAAATTCGCTGCGGAGCTCGTACTGACGTATCTTGTGGAAAACGAAGAAGTGCCCGAGGGATACCGCGAATATGCAAGAGCTGAAGGCATTCCCGACTATGCGGCTGGATACTTCAACTTTCTCGCAAACAGCAAACTCGGCGGGTTGGGACAACGAGCTCAGGTTGAGGGACTAGAGTGGACTACGTCGTTGTATTTCGGAAATACAAGAAAAGCTGCAGATTTCTACTCGGAAGACAAACGAGATATCGTGATAGCAAACCGTCCTCCTAGAAAATCAGCTTTTGAAAGATTTCTGGACAGACTGCTTTAAAGAGAAAAATCGAAACCCGTAGCTCCCATTACCAGCGCTTGAGGCGCACGGTATTTTCTGCCTGAATCTGACTATTGCGGGGATCTCAATTCTCGGAGAATGTCCTGAGAAGACATTAGCGTTTGATGTATACCTTGCCCCATCGAACTTCGAGTCTTCCGCGAGTGAAAAGTTGAAGAGCCTTAACTAGTGCCTTTGCTTCGAGTTCTCTTCCCCTTGCCCTAATGCTCTTAAGATCTTCGTTCGACTTTACTCTGAATGATTCCTGCCATATAATTGGACCCTCGTCAAGATCCATAGTGACAAAGTGGGCAGTGCAACCTATGATCCTTGCTCCCCTTTCGAAGGCTTGCTCATAAGCAAAGGCGCCGGGAAAAGCTGGAAGTATTGAAGGGTGGACGTTGATTATCTTGTTTGGATATCGCCACACGAAATTTGGACTGAGTATCCTCATGTACCTTGCAAGAGCTATAATGTCGACATTGTGATTCTGAAGTATCGAAAGCATCCTACTTTCGCGCTTGTCAGTATCCAAATCATTAACGGAATAGAAAGGCAATTTCTCCTGCTTCGCGAATCCAGCGAGAGTACTCTCGCTTCCTATTACAACAGCAATATTTGCTCTCAAGCGCTCATTCTTGACGGCATCAATGATTCTCTCTGGACATTGTGGCTCCTTTGTCACAAGTATCGCAAGGTTGGGCTTCCGTCCGGTCTCTTGATAGTGGATTCCGACGTCCATGGACAATTCCCTGCCGAGTCTTCGAAACTCCCTTGTAAGATAGTCTTGACCGACATTCTGACTAAATGATGCTTCAAGTTGCATTCCGAAGAGTCCGCGAACGACATTTTGGCTAACCGATTCGATATTGCCGCCGTTCTTGAATAGCAAACTAGTGAATGAAGCAACTACTCCTTTCCTATCCTTCCCAACTACGCTCAGTTCTACGAAGGTTCGGTTTCTCTCCGGCACGGCCAAGCATGCGATCGCCCACAATAAACAGCTTTTGGATACACCATCGAAAAGAACGGAGATAGAAGCATTGTGCCATCATCTGGTCTGTACTTGTATACGTTGAAATACTGAAAGTTCGTTAGAGCGTTTATGCCAGCGTGTCCCGTTTGCAATAAGGAAGTCCAACCGGAAGCGGCATTCTGCCCTAGTTGCGGTTCTCATCTACAGACAAGTAATTCGCAGACATCGACGGCTGGAGTTCTTCCCCAAAACGACAATTCCATCAAAACAGATCCCACAGTTCAGATGAGCGAAGAAGAAAGGCTTGGACACATTGTGAAGAGATTGGAGAAAGTTAGCTACATTCTTGCTGGCACAACTGTTGTGCTTCTAGCTGTCATTCTTTATCTCCTGTTGTGAGTACTTGACTTAAGATCCCTTTCAAGGATATCGAGTCCTTGTTTTCAGCGCGCCTTCGATGTCCGGATTGAACTGAAAATCGTTTTAACCCACAAAACGCAGAACTTGGATCTGCAAATGGCCGATTCTGACGTCAGAAACTTTGAGATTGCAAGCTCGGAAGATGAGCTTACTGAATCCAACCGTCAGATCTGGAAGCTTCTGGGAATTAAACAAGGAGAGACAGCTCTATTCTTCCCTGCCCCCAATGCGTTAGTGCCTATTATGTTTGCAAAATTCATGAACAAGAGGAAGGTCACCTTCGTTGATACCAACGAAATTAGTGTGAGCACTCTCATCAAACTATCCGTTCAGATGAGACTTTCAAACGTAACAGTAAAATTGGCGAGTTCGCAAGGCAAAATCCCAGTTCCGGACAACCTGTTTGACTTTTCCTACAGCGACTGGGGTCTCTCATATTTCTCGACGCATGCCTTCAAATCGAGCGATTCAGAGGTTCTTGCAAAGGAACTTGTGCGGGTAGTCAAGTCTGGAGGAAAGGTTGCTGCTTTGGAGGAGAACGGAGCACCAGTCATGTATCCTTGCCCCGCAGAAATACTCGCAATAAGGTCAAAGGTAGATTCGGCCAGGGCAGACCGGTTAATAATGGGAAGGCGCGTCTACAGCCTCTTCAAATCGAACAGTTTGAAGAAGCTAACGATGCGTGGATTCTCAAATTTCCTGACTGGAGAAATGACCGAGAAAATGAACGCGGAATTGAATCGAAGGATCAATGCTTTAGAGTCTACGCGCGACACAGTCGCTTCTTTCGGTGTTTCGCAGCAAGAGATTGACCGATATGCCTCCTGGCTCAAGTCTCAGATTGGAAACCAATCCTTCCTTATTCAGTTCAATTCTATACTCACAATTGGTGAAAAGTGACCATCTTCTTTGATTCGGCAATCATCGCCATGCAAATTAGAAACAGGTAGTCGGCTTTAGCTATTGAGATCTGAACGAATTTGTGATAAATGTCATGCAGGTGTGATGCTTCCATATGAGCGCATGTTTGTGAGATCCGGAAAGGAAGCAAAGATAACTGGCACTAAATGCGATCGTTGCGGATGGATAAAGCTTGATGATGATGGCGATGTCTGGTCGATAGTCGGCCTATAGTCGTCGGTTGTTTCACTGCTGATCGCGCAGATCTGAATATTTGGGATACTTGAAATAGTCTAGTCCTTATTTCATTGTTGGTGCGCCACCTAGTGAAACTCTGCATCGCTTACTGGCCATCGCAATGGCAGGCAGCGACGTCTGAAGAAACTGTAGTCGATATGATTTTTGGAGTGTTCAGTTCTCGAACAAAAGCTGAAGAAAAAGTGAAAGACAGCATGACTTTGAGCGAATGGGAAACCTACAGAGACCAATTCGCGTTCGAGGACTTGGAGCTGGATCAATATCATCCGATTCCTCACATCTAGTGTCGTGAGTTTTCAATGAAGGCGCCGGGTCGATCACTTTCGAAAGCGAGTATAGTCATTCTGGTCATAACGATAATCATCATCATAGTCATTGGAGCTTATGCTGCACTGAATTTTGGTAGCGGTGGTGCGGTGACTTCTATGACTTGCGCTGAGACGACAACCACATTCACCGTGTTTGACAACGGAACTTCTCAGGAGCTGAATTACCTAGTCCCCGCTGAACCATGTCAGCACTCGATAAGTCTCAGTGGTTTTGCCCTCGGGGCCGCTGGTAATTCGCCCGGGTCTCTTACTGGTAACGTAATCGTGAATTCTTACTCTCCTCTGACAATGTTTCTGGTTTATGTAAATGGGACTTACGAGTTATTCAACGACTTTTACAATTCTGGAGAAACACATTACACAATTCAGTATAATGCAGTGCTAAACAATTCGACACTTCCAATCATCTCGGGGATCAATTACTCCGTAGAATTCGTCGCTGTATTCAAAGATGGGACTGTTGCAACGTCGACAACAACGCTCATCGCTGGATCTTGATTTTTGAGTAATAGCGACATTCGCTAGTAATCGGGCACTTTTCGCAAAGCGGCTTTCGCGCATTGCAGATCTTCCGACCGTGAAGTATCAATAGCATTGAGAGTTGCGGCCAGTTCTCCTTTCTGGTAATCCTAATCAAATCCTTCTCAATTTTCTCTGGAGAGGTCTCTTGCGATAACCCTATTCGATTGGCGAGCCTGTGTACGTGCGTGTCGACTGCAATTCCTTCGATCTTGTCGTAGCCAGCGCTTAGTACGATATTCGCTGTTTTTCTTCCAATTCCATTAAGTGATATCAGCTCATCCATTGTCTTTGGAACTTTTCCTTCGAATTTCTCGACGATTGCCTTTGAGACCTCTCTGATTCTTCTAGACTTCACATGGAAGAAACCTGTGGACTTGATTATCCGTTCCAATTCTGCTAGCCTTGCGAGGGACATTTTGCCAGCGTCCGGAAATTTGCCGAAAAGCGCGGGCGTCACTCTGTTAACTCGTTCATCCGTACATTGAGCTGAAAGCATAGTTGCAATTAGGAGTTGAAATTGATTCTTGTGTATGAGCGGTGTCTTGACTCTTGGATAATGTCTTTCGAGAAGGTGTACTATCTCGTCTCCGCTCGGATTTTCAATTGCGCTCAACGCTCGTCTTGAGTCCATGGGGATTGCTTAAACGTTTAATTCCTTCTTCCACTCATTCAATTATCTGTAAAGAGGCTAAACCCTCAAGTTGAAGGAGGCGGAGCTGTATGTGGCATTGGGCGAAGATCGTGTAAAATGTACAGCATGTGCTAGAAACTGTCGACTGGGGGAGAACCAGATTGGATTCTGTGGAATAAGACAGAATGTGGGTGGAAAGCTGCAACTGTTGCCCTATGGCAAGCTGTTCACCGGTCATATTGATCCAATCGAGAAGAAACCGGTTACTCATTACCATCCTGGAACCAAAATCTTCTCCGTCTCAACTAGTGGTTGCTCATGGGCATGTTCTTATTGTCAGAACTATGAAATTTCCCAAAGACGAAAAGTCGAGGGAATGGATATTGCACCCGCTGACGTTTCGAAATTGGCACTGGCACAGGGTTGCCAGGGCATTGCTTACACCTACAACGAACCAACGATATTCATCGAATTTGCCAGAGATATCGGCTTGCAGGCACACAAAAAGGGCTTGTTCAATATTTTCGTCTCTAACGGATTTGCTACTCCTGACACAGTCAGACTGATGTCACAGTTTCTGGATTGTATTACGGTAGATTTCAAGGGAAACGGAGAGACGAATTTTGTCAGAAAATTCATCCACATACCCAGTGCGGATCCGATTTTCCAATCTCTCCTTGAGCTCAAGATGAAAACGAAAATCCACATCGAAATAACAGACCTGATAGTGCCGCAAGTGGGCGATAACATTGACTCGGCAAGGAAATTGTCAAAGTGGGTTTATGACAACCTAGGCCCCGAGATGCCACTTCATTTCTTGAGATTCCATCCAGACTACAAGATGATGGAATACCCTCCAACCCCGATTAAGACTCTTGAAGCCCACCATGCGGTAGCAAAGGAGGTAGGTCTGGAATATGTTTACCTCGGCAATGTTCCTGGACACAGGCTGGAACATACTTACTGTCACGGTTGTCATGAAATCGTAGTGAAGAGATACGGCTTCGACATTACAGGGTGGAACCTTGACAAAGATAACAAATGCAAGTTTTGCGGAACAAAGGTACCGATTGAAGGCGAGCTCGCGGCGACCGTGTCAGAAGAAAGATATCTTCCCGCCTATTTCTAGCGAATCAACGCATATTAGCTGCATTCAAGACGATCTTCATTTGATTCGATGAAACTCGAATTGGTCCAGCGAGACGACCCATCCCTAAATGATCCGATAATAGTATGTGGTCTTCCCGGAGCGGCTCTGGTCGGCAAATTCGCAGTGGATCATCTAGTCAGCGAACTTCCGGCAAAACCACTAGCTGAGATTTATTCAAACGAGTTTCCCACACAAATTATCGTCAAGGACAACGGCATTGCGACATCGATGCACAATGAAATATTGTACTGGAAGAACAACAATCATGGGTCTGACTTAGTCTTGTTCACTTCAGATGCACAACCAACCTCATCTGAAATGGGGTACTCGCTTTCTGAAAGAGCGCTAGATTTCTTGGTCTCCAAGTGCAAGGTCAAAGAACTTGTAACGTTGGGCGCCTATGTCACCGGCACGCGTACAGACAAACCTCGGGTGTACGCAACCGCGACTGATGCGGCCCACGCCAAAATCATTGAGCAGATAGGATGCACGTTGATGCGATACGGCGAGATCAAAGGCATGAATGGATTATTGCTCGGCATGGCTAAGATTAAGGGAGTCCTTGGCTACTCGCTGCTTGGGGAAACGGAAGGATATTCTTTCGACGGAAGGGCGTCGTCCATCGTTCTCGAATGTCTTGGAAAGATGGTCGGGGTGAAATTTGATCTTGAAAAGCTGAATCAGCGTGCCAAGGAAGCGCAGAAGTTGCTTGACGCAGTATTAGAGGTTGAAAACAAGAGAAATCAGGGACCCAGAGAAGACCAAGCTCCCAAGCCCAATTACATCACCTAAGATTTCGGCAGCTTAGGGTGAATCCTCTCTCCAGTTTCTGCATCTTCAATGATTATCGCACCTGTCGGACACATTTCGGCTGCTTGGATTATAGTATCGTTGTCTGCTCCCTGTGGATTAGCGACGTATGCAACTGGGGCGAAAATCGTGGGTGTGTCCTGTTTCTTAAGCTGGAAGACATTTGGTACAAGATTGACGCAGACAGAGTTCGAGACGCAAATGTTCTCATCTATTGTCACTTTAATTGGACGTGTGTAACTCGGCCTTGGCTTGAATGGTGCAAGCTTGTTTCCAGCGAAAATTGCACCCACTCCCAAGGCGACCATGATCAAGCCATAGTATCTCGATGACAGGCTGTAGATAACACCAGTCCCAACCTGCTGATATCCATCGCAGCTCCAACCAACAGTGCTTGGATAGCAATCTACTCTATCCAGAATTCCGGATCCCGAGTAGTGCGCTTGAAAATAGTTCTGTGGATTAACTATAATGCTTCCCGAAGTGTCGTTTATCGGAACAGAACCAGTTGCTATGAGTAAGTATTTTGGCTGATCGTGTGGTATGAATCCGTAAATCAACAGAATGATTCCTGCGAAAAGTACGGCCAATCCGAGTATTATCAGAGGGTCCCGACCCAATAACGAGGGAAATTTCTTGCTCTCTGACATATCTACGATCATCAAATTACTAGATTATTCGGGCAGACGATTTTTCTGACAAAATTCCGATTTAACAGTTGCCATAGATTGCAAACCAAATCATTTTTTAGTTGAGTTGTGCAGATGAATTAAATCCAATTCTTGACAAGAAAGCGCCCACACAAGATTCCTCCAAAAGTCAGAATCGTTCAAAACATCGACAGCGGTACCCATAGATTCAAGGATATTTTCATTGGCTTCGAAGAGCTTGAAGCTGTAAAGAGGGTCTTTGGAGAAAGAACCTCAGAAGAGCTAGACTCATTGAACGTGGAGGTTTTCCCAAGAGATGGCTACATGGGCGTCTCCGACTACGATGGGCATGTGGTGGCGAGTCAGACCTACCTGAACGGTGGAGAAGAATGGTGCATCTACTTGGACATTGTTCACGAATTGGTTCATGTTAGGCAGTTCAAGGAAGGAAAGAAACTTTTTGATTCGAAGTATGGTTACGTTGACAGGCCGACCGAAATAGAAGCGTATAGAGTCGGAACTGAAGAAGCGAGAAGGATTGGGCTGACTGATAGAGAGATATTCAAGTACTTGGAAGTGCCATGGATAACAAGGGACGAGCTTAGAAGACTCGCCAAAGCGTGCGGAGTAAAGGTACGCTAGCGTTACTCAGAACCGAGAGCTTTTGAAATCACGCTGGCCGTTTCCTGGAGTTCATCTATTGCAACTGCTTTCCTATCCATATAATTCCATTTGTGTGCCATTTTCACAGGTATCACATGAACGTGTACGTGTGCGACCATTTGATTTGCAGCTTCGCCGTTATTTTGAACAAATCGAAAACCGTCGCTCTCCGTTACTCTCAATACAGCTCTGGATATCTTGGCAGCAAGAGCGAACAATCCACCTATCTCAGGTTCAGTCATATCCCAGACAGTTTCGCCGTGTTTCTTTGGACAAACGAGAGTGTGTCCAAGACTGAAAGGAGACCTGTCCATGAAGGCGATGTATTTGTCATCCTCAAACACAATCGCTGACGGGAGTTTCCTTGCCACTATATTGCAAAAGACGCACTGCTCTGGCGGAACGCTCTTCGAATTCTTAATCTTAGTTTGCATTGGATCCGTTGCTTGAAATACTCAGGGAGAGGTCAGTATTAAAATGCAGTCTATTCTTGATCAGAATCGGAAAACCTACCCGCCTACAAAGAGAAGTTGATTATTGTCGTCCCGAAATTTGTCCTCTACAAGCGCAGTAAGAGAGATTGCAAGAAGGATCTCAGCAATCGAACTTAATAGGTCCATATTGAGTGAGAGGGCAATCTGGCAGATCAAGCTGGATGTCTGCAAGGAATTTGGCCTCGATAGGGTTCCAAAGAACTCTGAAATTCTGGAATACCTTGATCCTGAAGAGCGGAGCGAGTTTGAGTCAAGACTTCGAAGGAAAAACATTCGTACATCATCCGGCATCGCAGTCATTACAGCCATAACAAAGCCGTTCAACTGTCCGCATGGTACGTGCACCTTTTGTCCAGGCGGGGTCCGTTATGGAACTCCACAGAGCTACACCAAGAATTCCCCTGCAGCAAGTTTCGGCATTGCAAGGAATTTTGATCCGAATCAACAAGTCCGTGATATGATCGACTTTCTCCACGATAACGGGCACAGTACGAGTAAGATCGAAATGATCTTGCTTGGAGGGACAATCCTTGCAATGCCCAAAGAGTATCAGCGCGATTTCGTGAAGAGCTGCTTTGATTCACTGAACGAGTGTGTTTCAACCTCTCTCAACGATGCAATCAAGAAGAACGAGAACGCTTCTCACAGATGTGTAGGGCTGACAATAGAAACGAAACCAGATTGGTGCAGATCAGAGCATATTGACACATTGCTATCTTATGCCACGACAAGGGTAGAGCTTGGCGTCCAATCACTACGCGAGGACGTATTGAAAGAAGTCAATCGAGGACATACTCTCGAAGATACAAAGCGAGCTTTCCAATTGTCGAAAGACTCATCCTTCAAGGTGGTCGCTCACATGATGCCCGGGCTCCCGAAATCAGACCCCGATCGAGACTTGGAAGACCTCCTTTCGCTTGTCGAGGATGACCAGTACAAACCAGACATGCTGAAGATCTATCCGACATTGGTAGTTGAGGGTACGGCACTCTATCAGCAGTTCAAAATGGGTCTCTTCAAGCCTTATGATTTAGAGCAACTAAAAAACATCCTTTCCAAGTTCAAGAGCCGTGTACCTCCTTGGGTGAGAATCATGCGAATCCAGCGTGAAATACCTAAGGAAGAAATCGTAGAAGGAAATCGCGCTGGCAATCTGAGACAGATTGTGCTTGACGAAATGGGAAGGAAGGGATTGAAATGCAGATGCATAAGGTGCCGAGAAGTGGGGCACAAAAGGAAGAGCAACGAACTTTCTCTTAGATTGCCGGAACTCAAGAGGATAGATTTCAACGCGAATGGAGGACAGGAGATTTTCATATCTTACGAAGACGAATTCACTGACACTCTGCATGGATTCCTTCGACTCAGAATCCCGTCAGGCGAAGAACACAGACCTGAAATAAAGTCTCAGCGCTGCGCACTTGTTCGGGAACTACATGTTTACGGCACAGTCGTTCCAGTCGGCGAGAAGGGCAAACCGGAGACTTCTCAGCACAAAGGGATGGGCTCTAGACTCTTGAACGAAGCTGAGAGAATTTCCAAAGAATATTCCAGAAAGAAGATCGTAGTAATCTCGGCTGTCGGAACTCGTGAGTATTACAGAAAACGAGGATATTATGACGACGGACCATATGTTTCTAAGACATTCTAGACTCCGACTGCATCACTTGCTATGTCGGTGACTTTCTTTCCAAAATCTTCAATATCGCTCTGTGCCACAGGAACCTGCCCACTAAAGTACCTGAGCTTGCAATTCGAATGAACCGTCACTATGAGCGGAGCAGTTGAAACATCAGAATCGCCTGATGGAAACTTCGCCCTAAATGACTTTATTTCTCCAGAAGCAGACAATTCCTTGTAAGTCTTTGAGTTTGCAGGATCAGTTCCTGAGAGTGTAGCATCGTTGAAGAATGGGTTCCCCAGACCCGTTAGAGAAACGGAGCTCACCTCCAGAGACTCCGCCATGAGGCTCTTCATCGCATCTTTCGAGAGATAAAGCTGCTTCAAGCATTCATTTCCGAAGGATTCCTCCAAGGACCTTGAAAGAGCCGTCTTTTGTTTTGCTCCGTATGAGTATAACTCCAAAATGCCGTCTCGTCGAATATGAAATTCACCCATTTCGGGCTCTGTAGCTTCTTCTTGGACCCTCTCGATTCTGCCGTTCTGAAGCTTCAGTCGCGCACGAAGTACTTTTCTGAATGTGAGCGATAGAAAGAGATTCTCATCCTTGGTTTTGGATTGCGCAATTATTCCCCACTGTTTATCCCCTTCTAACAAGTTTTCTAGTGCCCACTTAGTGATTGAATTCTCAGAATCAGACTCGAATTTTAGAAGCTCGACTGAAGCGCCTTGCTCCCTCACAGAGCACGGGAATGGAATTCCCTGAAGTTGCACTTGACCTCGTTGCACTATCTCGTCACTTTTCCAGTTTGAAATTTCTAGCGGTTTTAAGAGATGCGCGCTAGTGCCTTCCCAGTTTGATTTCGAGTTCTTTGATTATTGAAGAACTTCCCACATAGAAGGCGCTGGTCTGGGTCAGCTTCTTTGGCTCAATGTCCAGTATCGAGCCATATCCGTTACTCGAACTTCCACCCGCGATTTCGCTCAGATAACTGACTGGTGCGGTTTCGTAACATACTCGTAACTTGCCATCCGGCACTTTCTTGTGAGCTGGATAAGAAAATATCCCACCTCGCTGTAGAACTTGGTTATAGTCACCAATGAATGTGCCACCATATCGAAGACGCATTCCTCTCAGCTCGAGGGAAGCAACGAATTCTTCAACGGCAGGTATCCAGTCAGATCTTGTACCACCGAATCCATAGACCTCGACTTTTGGCGGAATTTTCATGTCTCGATACGCTAGCGCAAATCTGCCGGCATTTTCTCCATCCCGAAGCTCAACGAATTGATGAACCTTTCCCGAACTTGATAGAGTCAGAGTAAGGGTTGGGCCATAGGTCACGAACGCCGCTGCAACTAGATCTCTGCCTTTTTTTGGAAGTGCTCCTCGCCAAATGCCAAAGATGCTTCCCAGAGGATTGTTTGTTGTAATGTTCGATGAGCCGTCAAGGGGGTCCATCGCCACAGAAATCGAGTCTGCGGATTGCTTGAATCCACCAAGTGGCTGTTCTAGTTCTTCAGATGCGACCCAGCCAACACGTCCGGTATCCAGAAGAGCTTTTGCAAAGGCATCGTTCGAGAAAACGTCAAGTTCTGCCTGGGTCTCCCCGAACTGATTGAGTTTCTTTGTCATTCCTACCTGAAATGGCATCTGCCTAGAAATCTGCTGCGACGTCCTTGCAATTGCCTCGTAGACTTTCGCCAAATCACGCTCCAGATCGGATAATGACTCTTCGAGGAATTCATGCAATTCTAACTCAACGTCTTATCATGCAAGGAAAAATCTATAATTAAATAAGCCGATGCAGTAAACAAGGCAGGTCAAGGGTATCGCTAATGCGTAGTGCGGCAACAATGAATACATTTCTGCGAAACGGGAAGAGTATGTTACTAGCTTACGATCAAGGTTTTGAGCATGGTCCGTCGTTGGACTTCAACGACAAAAATGTCGATCCGTCTTACGTGATGGACATCGCAGTCAAGGGAGGTTTCAACGGGATTGTCTTCCAGAAGGGAATCGCCGAGAAGTACTATGACGGCAAAGTTCCGCTGATCGTGAAGGTCAACGCCAAATCAGCGCTGCCGAAGGGCGAGCCAAATTCCAAGCAGAATTGTACTGTAAAGTACGCGGTCACTTCTCTAGAGGCAAAGGCAATCGGTTACACGATATACCTGGGCAGCCAGTATGAAGGAGATATGTTCAAGGAATTTGGCAGCGTTGTCGAGGAGGCGCATGAGATGGGGGTACCCGCGATTGCTTGGGTGTATCCACGAGGGCAAGCTATTACAAATGACACTTCCAAAGAAATTGTCGCCTATGCTGCGAGAGTTGGTCTTGAATTGGGCGCCGACGCTGTGAAAATCAAGTACACCGGAGATCCAGAGTCCTTCTCTTGGGCAGTGAAGTCTGCGGGCAGGGCTCATGTCTTCATGTCTGGGGGGCCTAAGGCTCCAACCGATCACGATTTTCTTACCCAGGTGCAGGGAGTGATTCAAGCTGGCGCGACAGGACTCGCCGTGGGAAGAAACGTCTGGCAGAACGAAAACCCTGTTCAGATGGCAAACTACCTAAAGCAGATCATTTTCGAAAAGAAAATGGTCGAAGCAGTGATTCGAGTTTAGACCTCGGCAGTATTCTAATCGTACTGCCCAAGAGTCTAACGTCTTGCTACTAGCGGTTTGTAGTATTCATACCTTCGATCAAAGATTATGTTGGTCTTGTACGTAACCAACTTGTCTCTGGCAGATAGGAGATCCATGGATGGCGCGACTAATTCCCCTACGACGGCGTGTTCCATTAGTCGAGTGAAAATTTGATTCACTGATTTATTTTCCTTGAAAGATGCGAAGGGGCTGACGATTGGAGTAATCACGCTCCCTCGATTTGCTCGTGAGTCTACCCTGTTGGCCGCGACTATACAAACATGGTTTTCTACCGTTCTCGTCTTCACGAGCCAATCGTACTCATGATCGTAATTCCAATCACAAGGCAGCATGATTGAATCAGATCCCAAAAGCGACAACTCTCTTGCCACTTCGGGAAAATCAATCTCAGAACCCAGCATCAGTCCAATTTCGCCGTACCTGGTATGAGCGACTGCCAATGAGTTTCCTTGGGTCGCCCACTCTTTCTCAAGCGGTGAGAGGTGTGTCTTACTGTATTTCTCGATCACTTTTCCATCGTCACCTAGCAGATACAGCGTGCTGTGGAATTTCTTAGCGATCTTTTCCACCAAACTCAAGGCTACTATCACTTTGGATGCGGCACAAGCAGTTGAAAATTCATTCAAAGCTTTCCGGGAAATCTTTGCGGCTTCTTCAGTATTTACTTGGACCCAGTCTCTCTGGAACAGGAAGAGTTCCGGGAAGACTATCAGATTCGCCCCACTCTTCTTTACAACATTCT
>JAJYUX010000038.1 GCA_021792315.1 archaeon | reverse complement strand
CTTATTGGAAATTATAGCACAACGTACAACGCGTCTGTCTTTACCCCTAACGGCGCGCTTCCTCCTCCAGCATTTCGACCGTGTACCTATACGCTCGCAGCCGGCGATGAGTGGGGTCAGCTGGTGATACTTCACTTTTCGGTTGAACCGAATCCCATGACGACCACTACTTACTCCACTTCGAATTCAAGCACTTTCCTTCAAAACTCATCGACGCAGACTCCCTCTTCAGAAGAGACTTTCAATTATGCCACGATGCCCACAAGCTTCAAACTAGGGAATTACAGTTTTGAAATGATCTACAACGGCACTGGCTACGAGTATTCTGCGAACGGGACAGGATACATGAATATGGGATTCAATCTTGTTCTCAATGTGACTTCAGTCCAAAGCGGCAGCTCAGCGACCGTAGATTTCGGTTGGGCCCCACCGGCTCCCGAACCTAATTCCTTGCCGACTCCTTCAACAGCTAGCCTCTTCAATGGTTCAGTCCTAATGAACTGGAATTCAAATACGACGGGCTCATCAGGCACTTTTCTAACAGTATGGATCTTTAGTAACGTTCCTAATCCTTCTACTTCCAATAGTACTAGTACAATGACCGCAGCTTGCACCACCACTACAACAACGTTCGTCAATGTAACTGTAACGCAAACGGCCACTGAATGCGTGCAGTAATTTGAACAAAAACATTCTTGGACCCAATTGATTATTCTTAAATGCTAACATGGCATGAAATAATGTGGTCAAACATGACCGAAAGGAGATCGATCCTAAACCTCTTCATTTCGTGCGGTCTACTCCTAGCAGGTTCTATTGCACTTCTTTTCGGAACAGACTATGTCTTAACCAACAATGGGGTAAGCAGCTACAATTTTTATCCTCTCTGGCACTTGCCCACCTCGGTTGTTTGGGGCTCAACCACATCAACAACACTCTCGGTAAGTTATCTCGTGAATTATATCGGAATTGGTCTTCTGTTCGCTGGCATAGCGTTCGCATTCTTTGAGAGTCGCCGGACTCAGATCAACAAAAGAATCATACGCGTCCTATTTGGGTCCTAGTTCACAGGAATTCGTGTCCAGAGAGGTCCAAGTTTGACGGCACCACTCCACCTTTGAGCTTAGCTATTCTCAATATCCAATTGCTTGAGGAATTACTGGGGCGTTGCAGGTGAGGTGCAATCCGGAAATAGTGTACGTATCTCCAAAACCGATGGTCGCGCAAGCCAGAGATCTGTAGACGGAGTAGTGTGGAGCGTTCTGATAGGGAAGCGGAGGATAATATCCGAACCAGTAGAGCACAGGTGCAAAGAGGAAAAAGCCAACTGCCAATATGGCTAGGCAGCCGACGACAATCTTGGTTCGCCGATTCATCACAATACCAACTTTTCATGAACATAGTATCTATTAAGACTACCATTGAGATTGCCACTTTTGCCAACTTTGGTAAGAGTGTTGTGGGGCCATGGGAGAGTAATACCGCGAAGAAAGAACGCTTAATTGTTCGTTGTAATCACAATCGAATTCAGAATTCGGTACTCAAACCGTCTGCTAGCCTTTCTTTTCGGAGCGATGACAGCCGCAGGAGCTTACTGGATTTATCATGCAAGCTCTCAAATCTACAGCTACTGCTTCGGGCATTCCGTTCTCTGGTTGCGGGAGCCTATCAATTGCAGCAACGTTCTCCTCAATATCACAGATCCACCTGTCGCGGGATGGGTTCTGACCGCAATTGGCGGTGCAGCCGGTCTTACTCTTACAGCTAGACAGGTTTTGAAGCAATCAAAGAAGTTTGGGGAAGCTATTATCACAAGAGAAACAAATCAGAAAATCGCGTCATAAAGAAATTCATCCGTATAGGAACTCACCGACAAAGCAAATAGTCTTTAATCTCGTCTGTTTGGGCACGGGGTATTCTTGGACTCTTCATAGATTACTCAGAAACAATAGAACAAGCTCTGCAACGAAATTCAGGCATATTTCATGGACTTCGAAATCGACCTTACTTCAGGTGACATCGGTAGTGACTGAGGTCTCTTCCTTACTTTGTTGTTCCAATTTTCTTCTCCAAACAAGCGCCGCTGCCGCGGTAACTGCGATGATTGCCACTGTTGAAACTAGCAACACCCCAACCCATCCTCCAACAATATTGATTGATGCGAATGCATTCTTCTGTACCGTGGAAGCTAGACCGCTATCCACGCCAAGTCCTCCACCGAGTGTCTGCCAGAGAGATATGGTGATTGTCATCGGGACAACATAGGTAGCATTTCCAATATTTTCCTGAATCGCCAAGGTGTAGTTTGCAGCAATGGTCGTATTGGAGAGCTTCATGTCATTACTCTCTGCCACAGCGAAATACATTACAGAGTTGGGTTGCAACACAAAGCTCGACTGAGGAAACGAAACCGTTATGCCGGAAGGCATCGGACCCACTTTGCCATTTTCATAAGTACCGAGTACTTTGAAGCTCGCTTGAATCTCCGAAGAATTTGCACCGGTCGGGCTGTAGACAACTCCGAAGAGCGATTGGGAAGGAGCACCGGCCTCACCGCCGACTCCAGAACCAAAAGCGATAGGGCTCGGCGAGTTCAGTATCAGGAGATTTCCGCCAGGACTACCCACAAAATCTATTGGAAGACCTGCCGTAGCGCTGAGTCCAGATGGCATCGTACCAGTTATGGGCAAGCTGACATTCCCGAAGTCATTAGGCACGAACGGCATCACGGCTCCCGCCAGCGTCATGTTGCTCACGGCAAGCCCACTCGAATTGGTGATTACAGAATCAGGATTGAACCACGTCCAGATTGTGTTGTTGTGGATTCCTTGCGCAACCTGCTGGGGAGAAGGGTTCGCTGATCCAGTTTGAAGATTTATCGTCGTATTCGGTTGAGCGTGGATTGTGATGGGGAAAACTTCGTAGGACACAAACGAAATACCGACGGTTGAACCATTTGGCCCGCCATAGGAAAAACAAGCGTATTCCCAAGAAGGAGCACCAACGCTTAGCGCTATGGATCCCGCTGGCGAGCTTGCCACTATCTCCGTTGCGTTCGACGGACTATCCCAGCCGCAACTCGGACGAGCGACTGGCCCTGTAGGTTGAGTCTGGGCTGAAACAAACGGGGAAAAGAATCCTAACGTTCCAAATAGGATTGTCACGGCTAAAGCTGTGCATACGGGTGTCTTCACAGTGCTGTCCATGATCAATGGGTGCGGTGAACGTGACTAGTTATAGTTCTACCGTTCAGAACAGGCGCGTAGCGGAGAGTCGAAGCGTGCCGGTCTGATGTCTTGAATTCCAGAGTAAAAACAAGAGCAGCTATTCACAGCAAAAGCAATAGTTAGAGTGAGAATTTGTTTACAGGGATTTCTAAATCCGATTCTAATTCGCTCAGGTTCTGTTTTAACTCATGGTGATAGAAGTCAGAAAATCTGAATTATATTTGCCCGACCCAACACTAGAAAGTAGTGTCCGCCGATAGAATAAGTTCCAAATCCAAAATACCAGCATGTTATAGAATAATAGGTGGAGTGCGAACATTGAAGGGTGGTGGTACCATACAGGCCGCAAAATCCTGTCGGTAGAGCCATAAGGTCGGGATCAGGAATAAAGAAGGCAATCAATACTGCTAGAATCACAATCACGATTGCAAGCTTTGCGATGCCATTCATCAGCATGTTGTTGTTCA
The DNA here is from genome assembly GCA_021792315.1 of archaeon. The sequence goes on along the minus strand of JAJYUX010000038.1, from coordinate 10,914 downwards.
GATCTTGATTTATACTTTCCTCGTTACGAATTGAGTAGCCCTTAGATTTGTCCTTTCATGGGATAGCGATTCCAGCACTTTTGTGCTTCCGAGATTGTTTTTCGACTACTATGAGGCGGTACAGAGCCGTGTTCGTTTTGATCATATCCTTCATAGACTATTCTTTGCAACTTCCCAATCTAACACTCAATCCGGGATTGTAATAAAGCGTAAATCGTTTTGATGGTATATCGGCGCTAGGCAACATGAAGTACAGAAGACTGTTCATTGGCTTTCTTGTGGCTGATGTAGCAATTCTCCTGTTTGATCTGTATCTCAGATCGATTCCGATTCCCACGGGAATATATATGTGCCCAGCGATTACGGGTTTTCTCTCCCCTGATGTTTTCCTATGGACAACACCGTGTTTCATTCATCAAACCATTGCCTTTTTCGATCTTGTTACCTTTGTTCTTTTGATATTTACCGTCATAGTAGGAGTACTCGCTATCTTCGAGAGACGAAAGAAAACATTTTCTGGGAAGCGAGAAAATCAACCGAAAATTAACTCCGAGAAATTTGAGCTTGAACAATCGATGAGTTGACAGAACCTCACAACTCCATGCCAAGTATTTCAAGAAAGAGCCAGAAATTCTATAGGAGAGGCTCCACAATTTTCAGCAAAGGGCAACGGAAGTGAAAACTGCCGAATCGGAGTATATCTACTAAGAATAGGATTTTTCTTGTCGAGCGAGTATTCTTCTCTGACACAATCCTAGTTTTCAATCCTTTCTGGGTCATCATCTGTTTACACTCTTCCATATCTCGGCACAGAAATTGGATTATTTCGAACGGAGGAACAATCTACTAATCTATTAGCTGAAGCCCTACAATGATCTGAATTTTTCCTTAAAGCCAAGATATTCTATTCTTCAGTATGTCGGCCAAACAAGAGACGCTCCAACTTCTAGAAATTGAACGTAGAAGAGTGTAAGGTTGGCTCGAGGCATTGAGGACGAACCAGTAATAGTGGAAATGAAAGATGGTGATCTAATCGCAGTAACGATCGATGAGCGCTAGAAAGCGAGACTTTTTTCTAGGATGCATGTCGGCTAGCGGAGGATTGGAGTGACTGAGCAATTTATGACAAATTGTTGCGGATCAGATTTCTTGCAGATAGTCCTGGAGATTTTGTGACTCTTGAAGGGATCCACCTCCAAAAGAGAAGAAGGGCAAAAGACTGAAGGGAGAGCGGCCAACTCCCGGAAATGATTTAATCAATCCTTCAAACCCATGAAGAACTACCTTGGGCAACAGAAGACTCGCAGCGATAATGTTCACCGACATGGTGGGCTACACTGCACTGGGTCAGAAAAACGAGTCTCTCTCCCTGGCTCTTGTGGAGCAGCAGAGAAACCTGATCAGACCAATCCTCAAAAAACACAACGGGAGGGAAGTCAAGACCATGGGAGACGCATTTCTAATCGAGTTCCCAAGCGCGCTTGAAGCCATCAAATGCTCTTACGACATCCAGGTAGCGATTAGAGAGTTCAATTTCTCAACACCTAATGACGAGAAAATTCACTTGAGGGAAGGAATACATCTTGGAGATGTCGTAGATTCAAATGGGGACATTTCGGGAGACGCAGTAAACATCGCTTCTCGCATCGAGCCTCTAGCAGACGACGGCGGGATCTCAATAACACGGCAGGTCTACGACCAGGTTCACAACAAATTTGAAGAGCACGTAGCTCTCGTCGGTTTGAGGAAACTGAAGAACGTCGACTCACCTGTAGAGGTGTACAAAGTGGTGATGCCATGGGAGAGTACATTGCCCCAACAAGATCTAAACAAGAAGAGGCTCGCAGTACTACCTTTCATCAACATCAGCCCAGATCCAAATGACGAGTTTTTTTCCGACGGCCTGACAGAAGAGATGATTACAAGGCTTTCAGAGCTGAAGGGTCTGGAAGTGATTGCGAGGACTTCTATCATGAACTATAAACGAACGCAAAAGAGCATCACCCAAATAGGGCATGAGCTCGCTACAGGAGTACTGCTCGAAGGTAGCGTTCGAAAGGCAGGAAACAGGATACGAGTGACCGCCCAGCTAATCGATTGCAGCACCGAGGGTCACCTCTGGGCTGAGAAGTTCGACAGGGACCTTGGCGACATCTTCGCTGTCCAAAGCGAGATTGCAGAAAGCGTCGCCCGCTCTCTCAAAGTGAAACTGCTGTCATACCACAACAAGGACACTGACGATGTTATTGCTTATACTATGTACCTGAAGGCAGTCCAGCTTATCCACGAGGAGACGATGGACGGACTGAGAGAAGCTGTAAAGCTGCTCGATGGCGCTATCTCCAGAGACGACAACTTCGCCAGGGCTTACGCCAGTCTTGCCTATGCATGGATGGGCTTGACAAATTTCGAAGAATTCACTATTGATACTGAAAAGGCGCGAACTGCTGCACAAAGAGCACTCGAACTTGAGCCAGACTGGGCAGAATCTCACGCTGCCATGGCAAGCGTTTACATTCTTCTCGATAGATTTGGGGAAGCTCTAGTAGAGGCGCGAAAGGCTGGAGAACTCAATCCGAACCTTGCGGATGTTCAAAATTCACTCGGGGTGATCCACACTGCCATGGGAGAGTTGGAACAAGCAGTGGCCGCATTCACGAGAGCGACAGATCTCGATCCGTTGTCGTTTATGGCTCGATTCAATCTCGCGCAGATTCTGTTTCTCTCGGGAAGGGAGGATGACTCGCTTGCTGCCAGCGAGAAGTTGAAGCAACTTCATCCAAACAACCCTAAGTCCTATCTTGTTTCCGCGTACCTTCATAGCTACAGAAAAGACTTTGAAAAAGCTCAGGCGATCTTGGACGAAGGATTCCGCATCGATGCAGGAGAACACTTGATTCGCCTAAACCAGGGAGTCCTCTACGCGCTATCAGGTAGGAGGAAGGAAGCTGAAGACGTTCTAAAACTGATAGAGAACGATAAAATCGAGTCCAATAGGCTAATTGGCCGTCTTTATGTTAATGCAGCTCTGGGCAACAACGAGGCTGCCTTGGATGCGCTGCTTAGGATGGCCGAGACACACTCGTGGCCAGCTTGGGTAAAATCGGATCCTATCTTCAAAGAACTACGAACCGACAAACGGTTTGGCGAGTTTTGTCGAAAGGTCGGAATACCTACTTGAATCAAATATGTAATCGAGGTTGCGAGTTAATGTGGAGCTACTATATCCGAGAACTTCTCAGCTGTTCAGAAAAGTGATTGAATTGTCTTCTTCAAGGAATGCAATTGCGAGTTAGAGTCATAATTTTCAGCAGCAGGCCCCAAAAATTGTTCGGCATGTGAAGGCACAAATGTCTGGGAATTGTGCCTGATGTTCGGTGATCAAAGGGTGATCGTAACTAGAATTATAAGGCTTGGAGAATCCTGGCTCCAATCGGAGATTCATGAAACCTCGAATCAGCGTTTTGACAATTGGTGTTAACGACTTGGCGGAGTCTATGAGATTCTACAAAGGGCTTGGCTTGGAAACTGAAGGGATTGTTGGAAAGGAGTTCGAACGAGGCGCAGTGGTATTCTTCAATTTGAAAGGTGGCCTCATACTAGCTCTTTATCCAAGAAAAGATATCGCTTGGGATGCAAAGGTACCTTTAGACTCGCCTAGCGCGACAGAGTTCACCATCGCTCACAACGTAACAAACAAGGAAGAAGTTGACGTTGTGATGAGGCAGGCTGAAGACGCGGGAGCAAAGATAGTCAAACCTCAACAAAACACTTTCTGGGGAGGATACGCTGGCTATTTTCAGGATCCCAACGGGCACTTGTGGGAAGTAGCTTGGAATCCCCAGTTGAAGCTTGAATAATGAATCTAGCGCAGAAACCTTTTCGGGATTCAAGTCTGGCTCACGAAGACATTCGGCTGAAAATGCCAATCTGTTCGTAGAAGTCTTGTGTCCCTCTACATTCTTGAAATTTGCAGGAGAACCAAATCACTTAGTTAGGCGCCGATCGGTAGGTTTGATGGAGAAGACCATGGACGATAACTATAGGACTTAGTCTCTTGGTCTCTCTTGTAGTTCTATTTTCTTGTCTACTGAAACTCCTTCAGTTAGGAATACATCTTCCTAATGATTTTCTATCGCTTTTGAAACTTCAGCAACCGCAGTTTCTCAAATTGAAACATAGCCAGAGCCAATAGGTCCGCCTTGGTTCAAGCTCGTAGAGATCGAGACCTTTTGAATCTGTTCTGTGAGATTATCGGTTGTGCCAAGCTTGTACTGACATGTTTTATTAGGGAAAATAAATTACAAAGTACCATGATTGACCATATTAACGCCTTTGTACTTCCTGTACGAAATGTCGAGAAATGCGCGTTGTTTTCTCGCGACAAACTGGGATTCAATCTCGACCAGCTTGAAAATGACGAAGCTTACCTTACTATGAAAGATAAAAACAGTCCAGTCCTCGCCTTGAAATCATTGAATTTGGTTTCGAAGGAGATCTCAGAAGAGCGTATCAGGCCTCAAGAAGAAAACATCATCAAGAGGACGCATTTCGTTGTCTTTGTGAGTGATGTTGACAAGGAATTCGAAGACCTGAAACTGAAGGGAGTGAATTTCGTAAATCCTCCGACAACCAGAGAGGGCGGATGGCGTAATGCACACTTTGAGGATCCTGAGGGAAATCTTTGGGAGATCGCACAGCGCCCAAGAAAATAGCAAGTCGTGGAGGAAGAAAGTGCATAATGAGCGGAGAACTAGAAACAATCAGGGATTGGTACGCTTACAATTCGAATGTTCGTCGAAGGTATCTAGATAGTTTCGCAAAGCTGCCCAAGGAAGAACTCTCTCGCGACCGCGGAGCGTCCTATCCTTCGATACTCGATATCTTTGAGCACGTACTAGGAGCATACCTTTACTGGATAACAGGAGCCTCAACTGGTAACTCAGCGCTGCCCCAAGTCAAACCTCCACCTGAAGGTAACGACTCAACCCCAACAACGCTTGAGCTGGTGTCGAAAGAAGAAGAACAAGTCCAGAGCATGATAAAGGAGTTTCTTAATGGCCTTACCGAAGAAGATTTGGACAAGACTTTTCTCCAGCGCGAACGCAAGGTATCGGTGCGCGCAATGCTGTGGCATCTCGTTGAAGAGGAATTGCAGCATAGAGGAGAGTTGAACGCACTACTCTGGCAGATCGACGTAGATCCTCACATCTTGAGTTGGATCGACTGGATTGAACAAGCGACACTGAATTAGAGCAGAGGCTTTGTTCGCCCAGCAAAAAGTTGCCGTGTCATTTTTCGTTAACTACATGTTTCTGTTTAGTCTTTGACCGTTCTCTGGATATTTCTAGGATTGAGATGTTGCTTGGCCTTGCCGGGAATCTTCGTATTGCTTTCCTGTATGACGTTAAACCTGACACGTTTTGAGCAAACTCACTGATTCTTACTCTTTGAGCTAAGTATAGTAACTCTGCATTTTTGAATTCATTGGTCGAATGGGAACCTTGAGTGAGCGTAGAGGGTTTGCATTTGTAAATAATGTCTTACGAAGGTTCTAAAGAAGAGCTAGACGTTTCATTGAAACCTGAACTGGATATCAATATGATCCACACGATATCACACTAAAGATGGAGATGAAGCGCGCCATTTCGCCGCTGTAAGGCTCAGCAACAACTACCCCAAAAAAACTCGGTGCAGGAAACAATGAGTTAGTGTTCATGCATGCACAATCTTCTTCGGTGCAGTTCTTACTTCCTTGATTAACCTAAATTAAGCTACACAAATTTCCCATGTCTCTATGAGCCAGAAAACAACCGAGACATCGAGGATAGTTGAAGCGAACAAAGAGTACGCGCGAACACGATTCCCAGGAAAGCTACCAGCGCTGCCGTCAAGACACTTGGCGATCCTTGCCTGCATGGACGCCAGACTGGCTGTGTGTCAACTCGCCTGAGTAAAGACGGGCGAAGCACACATCATTAGAAATGCGGGAGGCATTGCAACCGAAGACGCTGTTCGCTCGTTAATAATCTCAAATGAGTTGCTCGGAACAAAAGAGTTTGTAGTGATCAACCACACCGATTGCGGCATGCTCAAGTTCAAGGACAGTGATCTTCAGAAGAAACTCGAAGACAAATATGTCAGGGATGCGAGTGGTATCAAATTTCACGCGTTTTCAAATCTCGAAGAGAATGTGAGAACGCAAGTGGAAACCATCAAGAAACATCCCTTGATACCAAAGGACATTCCTGTGACTGGATTCATCTATCAGGTTGAAACTGGGTTGCTGCAGAGAGTGGACTACTCGGCCACACGCCATTGCGCGGGATGCGTTCCCGGCATTGAAAGATGAGTGGCGATTTCATCTTTCGCTGTGGATACTTTGAAGTCTCCATTCAAAACCGTCAGTTGCAATTCCGAGCTCAGTTGGAGAAAATCTATCCCTTCTACTCACCTCCTTCTCACTCGCTCTCTCCTCCAGTCTCTCGGATGCTGCGAGTACGCTGCAACAACCCAGAGTGGTCGGTCCATATATCACACACGTACAAATTTTGTACCTTTCGAACTTCTTTTTAGTCTACGACTGGATCGTGTGACGATGTTTCTTGGCTGCTTGGGCTCCTTACACGGGCACCGAGGCTGTGGCGTTAGCAATCATTCTGCTTATCGTCGGGCTCTTCATTGCGTTTCTCGGAACGAAGCTAAAGAATCCATTGGGGACAAAGAGTCCCAGCAAGACTACCGTTGTCCTAGTGATTATGATCTGGGTTCTTGCAATTTTGGCGTTCATAGTAGACAGCTCAGCATACATAAGATACGCTCTCCTGCTGCTGAAGTACAACCTTCTGCCAACCCACAATTCTAGCGCAGCGCCAAACCCGATCAGTGCTGTTACGGTGTTATCTGCTGTGGTATCATTCGTCTTGATAGCGTATCTAACGCGAAAACACGGCATTAAGGTTGCGCTGCTAAGCGCTTTCGTTGGCGCTGCGGTGGGCCCGATGATATTCGAGTTACCCTTCGATATGATCGTCTTTAACATGACCATCGCATTGCCACCTTCGCCGACGCTCTTCAGGGCGCTCTACTTCCTACCTTTGTTCCTTATTGAGCTCTCAACGATGTTGCTGGTCACTTTCTCGCCTGCGGCCAAGCTCTCCAAGTATACCATGTTCTCGCTTGCTGGGATGTTTTTCGTTTTTGCTGCGTGGGCTTCGATTGGTTTCCCCTACCCATCTGACCCGATATCCACTCTGCTTAACGACATAGGGAAGGTGTTGAGTTTTGTTGTGGCTATCACGCTCTTCTTGGGCGACCGGACTGACAAGAGGGCAATGAATCAACAATCGTCGTCACAACAAGCCCCCTCTTTCTGAGAAGACGATGCTGACCAAATCATGAAACAAACCGCGAAAATAGCAAAGGACGTGCTTGGCGTCGATCTCGATTCCAGCGATATTGCCAATTTCGATGGACAAGTTGGGAAGCACGGAAGAACATTTCCCGATATGACCTAGGAACCAAAAATAGGTTCGCCAATCAGGCGATCTTGAAGGTTCAATTGGCTCATGTATCTTCTTCAGTTGCTATACCCTCCTTGTACGAGGCCAAGGCCGGGGCATTTTACATTTCGGGGAACGCTCGCCTAGGGCACAGTTTGTGCTTTCTGGGAATGTGAACTAGTTGTCAGTTGGATTTACTTGAGAGTCCTCCATTATGTGCATTATGTCCTTCATTTCTCCCAATCGCTATTTCCAGCTTTGGGTAGAATCTCTCTTTCAGATGGAAAAGGTCTTCAGGTTCCAGTTCAATGAATTTCACTCCAAATCTCTTGTAGTGAGATACCTTCCACCGTGAATTTCGCTGGTAATTCTCGTCGTCGAGCATACCCCAGAATTCGATGACTACGTCGTAACGTTTGAGGTAAAAGTCCGGCCTGACAATTACATGCCTGCCGAGTCTGATTGGACGCTCATAGGCGTACTTCAACCCCTCGCTATGAAGGAAGTCAGCGACTAGCAACTCACCTCTGGATTTCACAAGCTCTCCGCCTTTTGTCTTGAATGGAGGTCGACCTTCGCTCGAATTTGAAGCGCTGCTGCTCTCATGGTGACGTTTGGCGTCTCGCGTGGTCATCTTCTTAGTTGGGATTTTTTGCTCATTGCGTCGCCACTTGTTATGCCTTGAGCGAATCTTGATGGACCTTTCCGTCGAATCGCTGAGGATGTCTTTGGGCATCAGGGTATCTTTTACATTTCTGGCAGTATTCAATTAACCTTTGACCTTCGTTTTTTCTCTAGTTCAGTTTCCTGCATCCCGGCGATCTTAGCTAGCACGTCTGTTTCTCCGGCCGCCTTGTCTTTCTTCGCGCTCTCTTCCGCCTTTAGCTCTTTAGCACGCTCCTTCATCGTGGCTCGTTCCTCGTTTGTGAATCCTTTTGACTTGTTGTCAGTCGCAGTACGCATCTTCTGAGTAGTGAGCTTCTAAAGGTCAATTTATGGTCAATTTGCAACTTCACATGAATGCCATCAGCCGATGATTTGTTAACAAGAAACAAGAGAATTGGTCAAACCATTAGTCTCTGTCACTCAAACAGTTGCTACAGTGATGGTCGTCTACTTGTTTGCCAGCGATCTATATCGTTCCTCTAATGAAATCTTCTACGCGATTCTGAGCTTCAAAATCTAGATCTGTACATCTATCTGTCTTAAAAAGAACAAGTGAAAATGTGGCTGAAAGGATTAGAAACAAGGATTGACCTTCGACTACATGCAACAAGCTATCGTTTCCATCAGTATGATTATCGTTCTCGCGTTTGCATTCTATGCGATAAAGCTTCTCGCCTCGTTTAGAAGTGGAATGCTGGAAAAGAGCTGGAAGCAGGTAGCAATCGGCGCAGTTCTGCTAATATTCGCGCAAATGTTGTTTGTGCTGTCTGGAGAAGGTTTCCCTAACATAATCTCTTTCCTCAGCACTGCTGCCACGTTGACGAGATTTGCAGCAATGGTATTCATAATCTTGGGAATGAGATCGCACTATCAGATTTGGCGGCTTGACAACAAGACTCTTGAGAAAGGATCAGAACCAGCTGGAGTACTTGCGAATTAGGGCATTCATTGATTAATTCAGAACTAGCCAGAGGGCTGCTTCAATTTGAACCAACAGCCAGGAGAAGCATTTCTTTCCTCGCTCGACAGGGCTCTTGAGAGGTTTGGAACATCCGTTCGGGTGGTGGTGTACTATGAGCTCAGCAAATCATTTGCAGTTGCTCGCGAGGATATCCCGAAGAAACCACAGTTGTTCGAAGCGACAATCAACAAGCTGTTCGGGGCTGGCGCGGCTACCGTACGGCTATTCATCCTGAAAGAGCTTGAAGCTAGTTCGGGAGTAGATGGACTCTGCAAGCAGGACTTTGTGACTGCAATGCGCACTGCTTACCACAAGCAGCTTGAAAAAATGATCTGAATCTGCAGAGAATCCCTTGAGACACAGCGTAGGCCGTTGAAAAAACCTACTTGTGAAAAAGGTTCTCGGTAGAGTCAACAATCTGAAGAAGTGAACCGGTATCTATGCTCTGAGAAGAACTCAGCGGTTTTTGCTCCGTAGAGGGAAACATTGGTCTAGCCTGCCTAAACTACACCTCAACGTATCTAAAGCCAGAAGATGTCCTTTCCACTTTTCCAAGCGGCATGTGCGCAGGAGCCAACAGTGCATTCTCTCTTAGAGCATTATCCAGCAGTTCCATTCTGCTTTGCAGATTTGTCTTCGGTTCATCCCAGCTCGCCATCCAGGAAGGATGCTCGACCTCGCAGGCATGGTGAAAGAGATCTCCAACGCAGTAAAGTGTATCTCCGTCAGAGCGCAATCTCAAAATCTTGTGCCCCTCGGTCTCGCCGGGCGATGCAAGTATCTCGATCTCATCTGATATCTTGCGATATTTCTCGACGAGCTCCAGCTTTCGAGCCTTGCTAAGCACTCCAAAAGTGCGGCTATCCTCCGAATTCGAATCCAAGAGTGATTTCTGAGTCTCGGGATTCTCATAGTCCTGCTTTCCGAGAAGATACGTCGCATCTGGAAAGGTGGGAACGAACCCCTCCTGGGTCTCCATAGTAACTCCTGCATAGTGATCGTAATGGGCATGCGTGATCACAACGTAGCCGACTTCTTCCCTAGGCACGCCAATCTGAGCTAGCTGCTCGATCAGGTTTGGCGGAGGCTTGTACCCGGGAATCGTATATGGAGAGTCAGGCATCGCGAACTTTGAATAATCCCCAGCATCGACCAGCACGGACAAGCCATGAAGCGAAATGAACACGCTCTGACTCGGGTATGGATGCACGTTTTCAAATACATCAGCATACCCCTGTCTCCACTCATCTTCGGACACGTTCTCCACGTCCCTCAGCTTGAACCCGAGATCTCCAAGATTGATCAGAGAGACGCTTGCCTTCCCGACACGCAAAGTGCGCATGTTTTCCTACTGCCAAGGCTAGAGTATTTCACGATTCCTAGCTATCTAGAGCAAGGCAATATTTCGACAAGCAGAGATGACGCAAAAGGAGTTGAGTCGCAGGGCGATCCAAAACGCCACAGCAGCAAGCAAAGAAGAAAAAAAATATAATTTTATAAAATTATAAATTTATTTAACAAACAGTTAAAAGCGACTTTCTGCATTATTTCATTATAGACAATTTCCGAGCTGACGGCTGTGAAGGAGATGTTTTTGCAACGCTCGAAATCAAATCCAGCGAGTGAACAAGTGGAAAGTCATTATCACGCCTAACAATTCTATATTCAAAGAATGAACCGGGTGGGGGTACCCCCACCCCCCCCCCCCCCCCCCGGGGGTACCTCCTGTTAAAGCGGCAACGCCACACTGCAGGGGCACGTAAAAAAGAAACAAATGAGTTAGCG
>JAJYUX010000162.1 GCA_021792315.1 archaeon | reverse complement strand
ATGTCTATTGCCCAGCTGATCGCAGCGTTCATGTTAACAGCTATCCGTATCAACGTACTTTCCATGTGGTCTAGGCCGCGACCAGCGCAATCATTGCAAAGGTAACCGTGAGCTCGCAGCGGTTGTCTGCCACGGACGGCTCTGCGAATCAAGCAGCATATCTGGTTAGTTCGAATTCAAACGATGTCACCGTCATCTCAGTTATTGGCGGAAGGGAACACTCGTATTTTGACTCGTCCCATTCGGACAATTGTTCTGTCCAGATACATGGAAGATTTTTTGGAAGAGTCCCAGAGTCAAATGCACATTGGATTATTGCTTGGGTCTTCCTACCCCCGAGTATTTGAGATTCTTTTTGAGAAGATCGCATTTCTACGCAGGCATTGGAATGTTGGCCATGGGCATAGTCGTGTCCATTCTTTCGAGGCAGGTTTATGCAGAATGCAATTTCAATCTGCTGAGCAATGTGACAACGGAGCACTGCTCAACAGACTGGATCCTCTTTGGAGAATTAGTTACAGGCTTTTTGGGACCCCGCTTCTGGCACTTTCAGGAGCATTTCTGGTCCTCATTGGGATACTAGGTGTGTTAGGAAGAAAACGAACACGTCTTCATTTTCAAATCTCGGAATCATCAAATACGAAGGAATGAGATTCTGGGAGAACTCTGGCCCAAGGAACAAAGTATTGAACTCTTGGATGTTCTAGTAATCAGAACGTTCTTCCTAATCAATAGTTTCAAATTATTCATTAGCGAGTCCTACTTGCGAAAATGAAGAATTCACTCGTAGTTGTAGCTATTATCATAGCTGTCCTAGTTGGAGGTGGAACTGGATACGAAGTCAGCACAAGCAGCACTTTGACTCGAACGACGACAGAGACTACGACCCAGTATACTACTTTCACTTCACGCAACCTTGAGCAATGCGCCACTGCTAAATCTCCAGAACCCATCGGTCTACTGTTTGGTGCTGTCTATGCAGATAACAATCCTGCGGTAATCTGCGTCCAGTTCTACTACTATTCCGCCAATCCTCTAACACTGAATCTCTCAAACTTCATATCGATTGACAAGAGCGAACCTGTCGTCAGTAATGGTAGCACTCAGTATCACTCGATATCAAGCGAGATGGCGAACTTTACTGTTAGCATGGGTTTGAGTGAACTCGTGCTCGGCGGATCAAATGACACTAATGAAGGAACCGTAGTAGCTTTTGCGGTTTCAGCAAAACAAAATGCTAGTGGAACGTACGGCATCAGTGTACAGCCTTCGGGTGTGATCAGCACATACATGATTGCGCCAAGTGAACCCGTGGAATGCGGTGAATACGGCATGCTCGTAGCAGGCAGCGGGCAGCCAAACTACTTCCCAGAGGGAGGCTGCCTGACCTACACAGTATCTTATGCTTCAGGCTCGACAAATGCAAACAGTTCAAACTACCATTCCATTACAGGGGTGCAATATCCCTTGATAAGCGGCGATCTGTATTTCCGCGTAGTTGGAGTCACAAATTCCACACGATAGAACGAGAGGAGCATATGGGAGACAATGAAAATAGAGAATAGTCCAGATGGGAATAAATTCTCAGGAACTCATAGCAACATGAATCCGACTAATGCAATTTTCAGAAAAGCTCGGTCGTTTTGCCAGGTTACCGCGAGTTCTAAACAGTGGTCTTAGATTATTCCAGAACACCGAAGCAAAGGAAGAAAAGATGATAGGAAATTGCTCAGAAAGACTGTGATTCTGGCTATAATCCTTCTCTGCATTGCAACTGATGTAACGCTCGCAAATCTACCAGGTCCAGTCCCAACTAGCGAAGCAGTAAGCAATGTCGAGCAGAGTGCTATTTTCAGATCAATCATCTCCACAAATAATGCAACTTATTCGTACCTGGGTTACAGCAACGATCCTGGCTATTCAATGCAATGCGCCAGGTCCATTTTTGGACAAACGATACACGTTTTTTCTCCATTTCACCAATATGTCACGACTTCCCTCGTATTCCAAGTTGAGCAGAATGCGAGTCTAGTCAGAAATGAAACTGCCGTAACGTTCTTCCTGCTCTTTGTTCGGGTGAATCCATCCACCGGACATATTTACGGCATTCAGCGCGGAATGTTCTGCGGCTGAGTTGTTGGACCTAATACTGAATGTCTCGACGACCAGCTACGTGAGAAGTAATCCGTATACATTCGTGTCTTTTTGACACTGCACCTTGGATTACTTTCAACACCGGGGACTAGTGATGATGAAGATACAATCCTTTGTTCCGTTTTACTTCTCAGAACACGTGTGCTATTGTCAAGTTTCAAATACGACTTGTGATACTTCAGTGGCACCGTAATTGGAAAAGGAGCAGGGTAATTTCTTTGAGAACGATTGCAATCAGCCGAATATCAATAGTTGCTGTAACGTCTCTATTAGTAGTAGCCGTATTCTCGGGTTACGCTGTCGGCGATTTTTCTAATCATGGAAGCAATCTAACTGTAACATCAACATCTGTCTCGACCAAGATAGCAACGTCTATATCAACAGTTACATCCACCATGGTTGTCGCAGCCAGCACACAAACAGTGAACCAGGCCGCCGGAGTGAAGCTCCAAGTTTCTCTGAATTCTACGAACATATTTGACAATCCATCTCAGAATACTTCCTCTACGATCTTGGTTACGCTTTCAGAATACAACATTTTGCCGCATGAGAACAATCTGACAGCCAGCAATGGATGGCCTCTGGCAAATCTGAGCGTCGGTGGCTGTGACTTTCACGAGCCCTTCGGCATTGCGGTGTACAAAGGCAACTATTCTTTGCAAAACGTATCCTCTGCTTCTTCGATTGATGTATTTGAGAGACTTCTTGGTTGTCCCTTTCCAAGTCTCTCAGCCAAATATTACTCCTTTCTAC
>JAJYUX010000161.1 GCA_021792315.1 archaeon | reverse complement strand
TAATGGTAAATAATAATACCATATAAATATTTTAATTAAAAATGAAGGAAACAAGGCTCGTTCTTTGCTATGATGGGAAGAAAATATTCGTGGGAAGGGATGAGATATGAAAGTAACCAGATTCCGGATTCAAAATTTCCGCAATATCAACGATAGTGGTTGGATTCCGCTTGAAAGAGTTACAAACTTCGTTGGCCGGAATGAATCTGGAAAAACAACTCTCCTTAAAGCGTTTCACAAGTTTAATCCTGCCACGCCGGAACCATACGATCCACAACGTGAATTTCCGCGCGATCGGTATACCAGAGATTACGTAGCGAGGGGATCGAAGGGCAACGAATGGCCTGTCTGTTCCGTCGATTTTGCGATAGATGACGACCTAAAAGCAAAGATCCGCGCAATCCTAACTATAGAGGAGGAACTACCTCGATCGGCAATCCTTACCCGATATTACGACGGTTCTCTATCTTTCGAATACAATCCACCCTTAAATGAAAAACCGATATCCCCGCATGGAATCAGAGAAGGTCTTGATTCATTTTCAGGATTCGCCCGTCGACTCGCTGCACCCTCTCCAGATCAAGAAGAGTCGACTTCAAAAAAACGTTCCGAGTTAATTGCGTGGGCAACTGGCTGGCAAGATAGACTCAAAAATATCTCTGATCTTCGGGATGAAGAAAACATTAAGCTTCTTAGCCAATTGCGTACCGAGGCAGATAGCAAGAGTGATCCTCAAACTGCCGATATGATTGAAGCACTTCAGAAAATCCTTTCTCCCTCTATTGATTCTGCAAATTCAGGTCCTATTCTTCCGCGAATCAACAAATTGATCGAGTCACAAGTTCCAGTTTTAATATATTTTGAAAATTACGGGATTTTAGACAGTGCTATCTGGTTGCCCCGCTTTCTCGAAGATCAAAGACGTACTCCGTCTGATGCTCGAATCCGCACAATTAATGCCATGTTCAAGCATGTAGGACTGAATCCCAATGAAATTGCTGAACTGGGGAACGAAGAGGCTCAGAATTCCCGTCGTAATAACCAACAACCTTCTCCCGAGATAATCGCAAGAGATCAACGCCGCAAAGAAGAGCGTGCAATTCGCCTCAACTCAGCATCCCTTGACATCAGCAAACGCTTCTCAGAATGGTGGTCTCAGAGGCGGCACAAGATCCGATATCATGCTGACGGAGATTATTTCCGAATCTGGGTTGCCGATGATCGGAGACCTGATGTCGAAATCGAGTTGGAAGCGCGGAGCAAAGGCTTTCAGTGGTTCTTCTCCTTTTACCTGGTTTTTCTTGTTGAATCGGAGGAAGGGCACAAAGATGCAATTCTTCTTCTCGACGAACCCGGAATACACTTGCATCCAACTGCACAACAGGAGTTGATTACTTTTTTTGAAGCACTCTCGGAAAATAACCAGATCCTCTATTCAACCCACTCGCCTTTTTTGGTCGATGGTGAGCATCTGCATCGAGTTCGACCAGTAACGGAGGATGAGACAGGACATTCCCATATCAGCATCGGAACTTGGCCAAAAGACCGTGAGACCATCTTTCCGCTTCAAGCTGCTGCCGGATACGCAATGGTGCGTGGACTATTTCAACATCGGCAGAATGTTCTTGTGGAAGGAATGAGCGATTACTATTATCTCCACGCACTTTCCCATCAATGCAGAATTACTAATCTCACTTCCTTACCTTCAGATATCTACATAACAGCCTGCGGAGGCACGAAACTCGTTGGGCAACTCGCTTCTTTATTTCTTGGACAGAAAGTTCGACCTCTTGTCCTCTTAGATGGAGATGAGGCCGGGCGGTCTCGACAAAACGCATTGATGGCTGAACTTTATGTAGGACATGACAGCGCTATCCTAATGTTAGACAGCGTGCTTGGAAGACCAGGGGAAGAGAGTGAAATAGAAGATATTCTTGGTGAAAGCATAGTATTGCCTGCTCTAAATACAATACTCGGGAAAGAGATTGTTCTGACTGGTGAAGATAGGAGAGCCGGTAGCTTGCCAAAAATCATTAAGGCTGCGGCCAAACGTCAGAATATCGACCTGCCAGAAGGTTGGAAAGTGTCTGTTGCCATTCAACTCGTGTCCGAATGGGCTGAAAAAAGAATTCTTCTGCCAAAATCTGTGCTTGAAATGGCAGAGACTCTATTTAAAGAGATCATTGCTCGCTTTGCTTCTAACAACGGAGAACATTTAAGTGCCTGAATTGAATTTCAAAGGCAAAGAGTTTGTTTACAACCACCACCTTTCAGTCCCTTTTCGTCCATTGATCCCTCACCAGAAAAAGTCAATCGGGGACGTGAATCTGGATGGGAACATCATAATCCACGGCGACAATCTCCATGCCCTCAAAGCACTCTTACCAATGTATGCAGAAAAAATTGACGTTATCTATATTGATCCTCCCTACAACACAGGAAATGAAGGTTGGTGTTATAACGATAACGTCAACAGCCCAATGATTAAGGAATGGTTGAATAACAATCCTGTGGGCATTGAGGACGGATTACGGCACGACAAGTGGCTTGCTATGATGTGGCCACGACTGCGACTCCTGCATGAGTTATTGGCTGAGAACGGAGTGATATTCGTGAGTGTAGATGACCATGAGAGTCATCGTCTCCAATTAGCCATGGATGAAATCTTTGGGAGTGAAAATGGAATGGGACGAATTGTCGTCCAATTGAACCCAAAAGGTCGTCACCTCGATCAATTTTTTGCAAAAACACACGAATATGTTCTTCCCTACAGAAAGAGCATAGAGAAAACTCAATTTGGGGGAATAGCCAAGAGTAATTCCATGTTGGATGAGTACTCGGAAGAAGATAATAGAGGGCGATATCGCTTAATAGAGCTTAGAAACAGGAACTCGGCATTCAATCCAGATACCCGGCCAAACCTTTACT
>JAJYUX010000160.1:1479-2929 GCA_021792315.1 archaeon | reverse complement strand
GTGTAAGAAATCTCGTGAAATCAAAGGTGCAAAGCAGGTCAAACTGAAAAACGGGAGGCCGGCAGTTTCAGGTACCTGCTCTGTATGCGGAACAAAGATGTTCAAAATTGGCAAGCTGGCATAAGCCGGCTTTCGCCTTCCCCTCTTAACGTGGAGCTTAGCCTCCCTTTTTTTTCCACACCCTAGTGTGGGCTCTGCCTCTTGGTTCGACAGCAAAGTTTTAAGACGCAAGGAGTGAAACTTTGAATGCAGAAGGTTCATGCAACCAGAAATGCCGCGCGGCAAGGCAGTAGGATTCAAGCCGCTTGCTGAAGAATGGAACTACTATTCAATCGACGATGGTTATGTGCTAGGTGTAAAAGTCGTTCTAACAAAGGTGTTGAAGACCGGTCAGACTGATCCCTCAGGAGCTCCTGTTTATGTCATACAGCACCAGCCTGCTATTCAGGTTCTAACCCGTGAAGAATACAATAGCATGACAAGCCGAAGTACCATTCCAAAGTAAGAATCCAGTCGCGCAATATGTTGCTAGTGTCTGGAATTGCTCCACGCCGGACACGAAAAGTGGTCTGCATATCTTAGGGCATAATCCTCATCGAAATGGCACGAGTGATTAGGATTGGCGATCAGATTCTTCAACACGATGGGTCGAAAACTGGAGCAATTCAGACCCATTGTCGAAGGGGAGGTAAGAATGTATACCTGCGGTCCCACTGTGTGGAATTATGCTCACATAGGGAATTACCGTACTTTTCTGTTTGAAGATCTGCTCAGGCGTTTTCTGAAGTATCGGGGCTACAAAGTCACTCAGGTGATGAATCTTACGGACGTGGATGACAGAATAATCGGCATAGTCAGAGAAAATGATCTCGATCTGTACGAATTCACAGAAAGATACGCCAAGGCCTTCTTCGAGGACCTTGATTATCTTGGAATAGAAAGAGCTGAGCTCTATCCAAGAGCGACTTCTCACATACCGGACATGGTCCGAATAATAGAACGTCTCATTGAAAAAGGGGTCGCGTACAAGAGCGATGACGGTTCAATCTACTTCAGCATATCGAGATTTTCTGGATACGGCGCTCTTTCTGGCCTCAGAATTGAAGATCTGAAGTCAGGTGCAAGAGTTCGGCAGGACGATTACGACAAGAACTCGGCTCAAGATTTTGCTCTTTGGAAGGCTTGGGATGAAAAAGACGGAAAGGTCTACTGGGACACTTCCTTGGGCAGAGGCAGGCCCGGGTGGCATATCGAGTGTTCTGCCATGTCTATGAAGTACCTTGGCGAGCATTTTGACATACACACGGGTGGGGTAGACAACATATTCCCGCATCATGAAAACGAAATTGCGCAATCAGAAGCGTATTCTGGAAAGAAATTTGTAAATTATTGGTTACACTCGGAACACCTCCTCATAGACCAAACAAAGATGGCGAAGAGACTCGGCAAC
>JAJYUX010000160.1:0-1469 GCA_021792315.1 archaeon | reverse complement strand
GGCAACGTAGTTACAGTGAAGGATCTCAGAGACAGAGGGTTAAATGGAGTTTCAATAAGATTCTTTCTTCTTTCTGGACATTATCGAACTCAATTGAACTTCACCGATCACTCGATAAGTCAATCGGAGGCCTCTGTCGAGAGGATCAACGAGTTTGTGACTAGGCTGGATGAAACTGAGATCAGCGACAGCATTGCTAGTGAAACAAACATAGTACAATCGCTGGTCAATGAGACTAGGATGGCATTCGTTGAAGCAATGGAAGACGATTTAGATGCCCCTACTGCGTTGGCGAGTGTGTTCGAATTCATCTCGAAAGGTAACAAGATACTTGACGGTGGAAATCCAACAAGGAAGGAAATCGATCTAATGCTTGATTTCATGCTCAACGATTTCAACGCTGTATTCGGCGTAGTAAAACCGGTTACCAAACCAGAGGAGCTTACTGGCGAAATTCGCGAGCTACTTCGCAAAAGAGAAGAAGTGCGGAAAAAAAGGGAATGGGCGAAATCTGATGCGCTGAGAGAAGAATTGCTCGCCCTAGGAATCGAGGTTCAAGACACACCAGAAGGTCAGAGGTGGAGAAAGAAATCTGTCAAGTCCTAAGATGTTTGGACAACAAGAAAGTAGTTGATTGGCCAGCCAAAAGACCTATTCTCCATGTGGATTATAAGACCTGAGCCACGAGGACGACGTAACCACGAAAAGAAATTCGCCGAATCTAGCCAGCTACGACTTATCAGCCAACGAAAAATTGGGATAATTGGCATTCTGTACATCTGCTTGCGAATAGCAAAACGCAGTGAACTGAGTCTCTATCTGCGATTGCTATCTCCAAAAGTTTATCTGGCTACCACCTGTCCGAGATTCCATCTCCAATGCAAGTCTCTGATGAAAAGAGCGCCGGTTTAGAAACAATTTCGAGAGTGTCTGCCGGAGAAGAACCTTCACGTTACGTCGGAACACGTGTGAAGAGAGTCGAGGATGGGAGATTGATGACCGGAAATGATCACTTCCTCGACAATTTCAAGTTTCCAAGGATGGCGTACGCAGGCTTTGTGAGGAGTCCATACGCTCACGCGAAGATTAGGGCGATTAATCTTTCCAGGATCAAGGATGATGATTCTGTTGTAGCAATATTGACTCCAGAAGAAGTGCGACAGAATTCCGAGCCAATCCCGGTCATTTGGCGTGTACCAGGATCAAGAATCCACGAGCATTACGCGCTGGCTCAGGGCAATGTTCTCCACGTAGGAGATCCAGTCTTGGCAGTGGCAGTCACTGACAGAAGTAAGCTCGAAGATATCTTGGAGCATGTGGAAGTTGTGTACGAAGTTCTAGAACCAGTGCTGGACGCATTGTCTGTTGACGACAAGCCTCCGATCCACGAAGAGCTCGGCACGAACACCTGCTTCACCGTTCCAATAACAAAGGGAGATGTCGAAAAAGCAATTGATGAATCACACGTT
>JAJYUX010000037.1 GCA_021792315.1 archaeon | reverse complement strand
TCGCTCCGAGCAGTTCGCCGTATGTGGACATGTCTATCCCGTAAAAGCACGGGTTACGAATCTGAGGAAACGTGACGTAAACGTCAACTCTCGTTGCTCCGGCTTTTCTCAACTTTTCAACATTTATCTTTGTGGTGTCGCCTCTCACAATGCTGTCTTCGATGACCGCGATGCTTTTCCCATTCACTAACTGCGAGACAATATTCATTTTCTTGTCGATTACATCCGTTCTGTCGCCAGTCCCTGAGATGAAAGCGCGACGTGTGACATACCGATTCTTCCTTACGGCACGCTCCCACGGCAGTCCGGTAACATAGTGAAGACCATAAGCAGCATCGTCAGCAGTCTCTGGTATGGACAAAATCAGCTCATTTGCGGCAAGTTTCTCTCGATAGGTTTCTGATAGCTGCTTTGCGAACGCTTCCCTGATTTTATAGACAGGAGTCGTTGTTCCGTTCAGAACTGCGTCGGGTCTCGAAAAGTATGCAAACTCGAATGAGCATAGTGCCTCACTCGCGCTCCTTAATTGTCTTCGTTGCACTTTGCCCTCGGGTGAGACTGTGACAAGCTCTCCAGGATTGACGAACTCATATTCCGTAAATCCGTTAATATCCAGCGCGGGTGTCTCAGAGGCAAACGCGACAACTCCATCTCTGCGACCAAAGCAGTAAGGCTTGATACCATGGACATCTCTGAAAGCATAGAATCGGCCATCGGAGTCCAAAATCATGACAGAATAGGCACCTTCGACCTCATCGAGTACCCTACCAATCGCAGACTCGTAGCTATTGGTTTCTTCAAGATCTGACAGAATCTGCTTTGCCAAAACCTCGGTGTCGGCATCCGATGTGAATTTTCCGAATTTCTTCCGCAGCGCGTTTCTGAACTTGTCTGTAGTCACAATATTGCCATTGTAGCTTATTGCAATGCTTCGATCTTGATGCGTCACAATGAAGGGTTGCTTGCCTCCTTGCAGGTGCTTCTGGCCGGATCGACCTGAAGTGGCGTACCGAGCATTTGAGATTCCTATACTCCCCTTCAATGCACGAGAAAGCTTATCGACTTCCCTAGGATCGGTTGGAATCAGATTTAGATCCTCTTTCTTGATGAACTTGCCATGGTTCAAGGTTGTGAAACCATACGATTGCTGCCCTCTGTGGTTCAATGACAGCAGTCCCCAGTAGAGATAATGAAAGACAGATTCCCCGTTCGTACAAACGGCTCCGAAAACTCCACAGGCTTCAGAAATTTCTTCACTCATAGAGCATGTTCACTTGGGTCGGATGTTGACTTAGAACAATAGGATAGTCAAAATATGAGTCGTGTATTTATGACATTTTGGATGAAGTGGTTTCGAAAGTTTTCCAAGATGAAAGGTTTTTTTACGAACTGGTGACTCCTTCTGGAAAGATGGGGTCGTAGCCCAGCAAGTCGCTTCGACCTGGATTGGTAAGGCGACGGGCTCCAGTGTCCCGATACAAAATATGGGTAAACTGACCAACAGGATGATGTTACGTTGGAGCAAAAAGGGTGAAGATACCCGTAGATCGTGGGTTCAAGAGCTCTGGTTTGTAGCCGAATCCAACGAGATTCGGTAGAGCCTGAGAATCCCACCGACCCCATCTACTTTCTTGGATTTCCCTCAGTATCTATTTCTCCAGCTCTAATTCGAGTGCTAGATATCTTCAATCCATCATACGCTGGGATCATGGACACGACTTCTACTTTCATCGGTTCTAGGCCAGACTGCATGCGTTTATCGTTTGCGGATTTCACTGCTGGAAGGGTCTCAGCGCTTACAACGATTGCATCAATGCCATTAGTGAAAATACCAGCTCCAAATCGCGATTCAAGTTTGGTGATTTGAAATCGTCTCCCGGGATAATGCTTGCCCAAGTAGTTGATCAGCTGACTCTTCCTGAAATCGAAATCATGGTGAATCTTCTTACCCTCTTCAGCTACAAAATTGTCGCTGGTTAATCCAATGACAACAGACTCAGACGTTTGAAACGCACGTTCAAGGAGCGCCTTGTGTCCTTTGTGTATTTGATCAAATGTCCCGCCTAAGGCTGCGTTTCGATACTTGAAGGAACTCGGCACAAGAATCAAGACTAGTGGTTTCATAATTAAAGGGTTCTAGTGGAAGTTGGTTGCGTTTTCTCTATCTCAAATCATCTTGTCTTCTTCAGAGAAAAAAAGGAAAAAGAATCCGATCTGCAAATGTGCGTAGCTATAAGAAGAAGAGTTTGAAAAGAGCTCTACAAGCTCAGCAATGTCTGAAACCAGCTGAAACCACGATAACCGATGTCTACAACAAATGAACGCAAGAACAATGACCTTGTCCCTGAAAGGCAATCTTCTTCAATTTGCAAAACTCTGCCTTTAACTGCTGTAACCCCGCTAGTCACTTTAGCATTGCTTGACCGCGTGGATAGCATTGTCTGTCTTCATCGGTGGAATGTATTAAATGTCAATCTGGAGAATCCATCTCGTTTGAAAAAATGTCTGTTACCTCAATAAATCGGAACTACCTGAGAGCAGGAGAGATTTCTAGAGAGATAAAGCGAGAGGTGGAAATGCGAAACTGGGAGGGCAAAACATACGTCGAGATATGTGAGTTTGTTGAGGGAGAGATAAGGAAGCGAGGAGGTCAACCGGCTTTCCCATGCAATGTGTGCGCGAATGAGACAGCAGCCCACTACACGGCTGAAGTTGATGATCCAAGCACTGTCCCTGAAAGAGCGTTGCTTAAGATTGATATCGGAGTGCACATGGAAGGGTACATAGCAGATACAGCGGTCACGCTTTGTTACAACGAAGAACTCCTGGACATGACAGAAGCTACGAAGAGCGCTTTATTAGAAGCACTCAAAGTGGTTAGGTCCGGAGCCCGGACGAGTGACGTTGGAAGGGCCGTTGAGAGCTACGCCCACAAGAGAGGATATCTTCCCATCGCGAATCTATCAGGACACGCGTTGGAGCAGTATGTTGTCCATGCTGGTACCTCTGTCCCTAACGTCTGGTCACAATCTCCATCTTCATTCAAACAGGATAAGGCTTATGCAGTGGAGCCTTTCTTCACAACCCAAGCAGGTAGCGGTATTGTTGTTGAAGGTTCAAGTAAGAACATTTACGGACTAGTTGCTCGGAAGAACACAAAGGATCAAGAACTAAACAGGTTTCTTGATTTGGTTTGGAAAAAGTGCAGGAGTCTGCCATTCGCAGCAAGATGGTTTGTGGAGGAATTCGAGAAAAGTAAGCTGCATGAAATAGTGCCAAAGCTCATCGAAATGAAACTTATCAGATCATATCCGGTCTTGGTGGAAGAGAAAGGCTGCCCTGTAGCCCAAGCTGAGCATACGATCGCTGTAACCCCAACAGGGTTTGTAATTCTCACTTAACCTGCATCTGTTCGGCATAGATCATAGTTATCAGCGTCTTCGCATGACACTTGGAGCATTCGGAACCCTCCTTGTAAACATAATCTCCTATTTTGAAAGCGCGCTTTGACTTTGTGTTACAGCTCGGGCAGTCTTCGATCGTGAACACTTGCATGTTCTGCTTTCTTTCGCCAATTGAAGGAAACATCTGAGCCATTAACTTCCCACCTTATTGCGCGACACCAAGCGAGTTACCAACACCTATGATTAGCACGGTATCACCTTCGTTTGTCTTTTCCTCGATGATTCTTTGAACCACGGCCACAGCTTTGTCAGAGGCTTCAGCTATTTCCTTCTTCATGACCGAAATCGCATCTATCAGTGATTGCTTCACCACGACGGCATACATCGGTATGTTTGCATCTACGGATGCCTTTTCGATTCTGAATTTCTCGACGCCTATTCCTCCAATCGCCGCCCCTATTCCCTCGGCGATCTCTCCAGTGTTCTCGCCTTCGAGTTTCAACGCAGCGTCAACCATGATCAAAGAGTTGAATTTCATACTCGGATCGCTCAGGAGCTTCTCCACTCCAATATGTGGCTTGCCAACACTGCCAAGAGGCCCTTCTGCCTTCATTACAATGAGGTTTCTGCCCTTATATTCAGTCTTCGCATAAACCGTTTCTCGCTCGATAGCGATCTTGTCCTTGCCATACATGAATTTGCCAGCTACCATTGGCCCAAGTCCGTCGCCTATTGGCTGTGCGTCCTTGAATGCGTCGATCGCACTTACCAGTGCGTCGGCTTCTTGGAGAAGCATAGGCATAATCATCTGAAGCTGGACTAGAATGAAGTAACTCTTGGTCTTCTGCCCTTGGATGTAAAAGTGGCGAACGATTTTGAACACTTGATTTAAGCTAGTTGCAACTTCGAGGATGTTCTGAGCGACGCTCAGCTGCACAGTGTCCGCCTGAGGAACCATTCTCTTGATTTCATCTCTAATTCTGTCATCCTGCAATCTGACCACGTGTTCCACCTTGCCCACGAGTCCACTCGGATCCATATCAACTGGCATGATGGTGAAATATTCGAGAGTCTGGTCTAGTCTTTGGGCAACTTCTTTTGGCGCTTTGCAGTTCACTGTTAGATAGTCGAAAGCTGCTTTCTTGCTCTTCTCTCGCAGTCCTCCAAGCTTCTCCATGCTTCCCTTTACTTCGCGCAAAACAGTGTATACCTGCATCCTCGGCCCCCAGAACAGGAAAAGAAAAGTAGAACCGACGAAGAGAAACACGTAGATCAAGGTGCCAATGTAGCTGGTGGGACCTCCAAGGAGACTTGACAACTATTCTGAAACTTCCTAGGCGAAAACGCTTGTTCAATTTTGCATATAGGGTTTGTGACTAGAAAGAAGAAGGTGCCAGCACCGCCACCTCACGAGGCAAGGGCAAAACCAAATCACGCTCGACGAGGCAGAAGAATCCAAGGTTTTGGAGGAATTCAAGAGCTATCTTGAGGTTGACCGTCATTCTGCGAAAAGGACTGTCTATGATAAGGTTGGCCGCTTGAAAGAATTTCTGGGATACGTCAGGACAAACAAGGTCGATCTGTATTCAAAGCAGACCATCCGGTCGTTTCTTTCGCAATACTCGAAGCCAGAAGTGAGCATCTACCGATACTTGAATCGGTTGAAGGCTATTCGCGTGTTCTATCAAAGCAGAGACCGCAAGGATTTGATTGAAACTTTCAAACTACCAAGGCCGCCGCCATCCTTTCCCTCGATCCCAACGAAATCAGAATTAGACTCGTTCTATCACCGCCTGACCCGCCCACGTGACAGGGCCCTTTTTCTACTTCTTGCAAGCTCTGGACTCAGACTGAGCGAGGTCTTGGGGTTGAGGCGTTCGGATATAGAATTCCAAAACAGGCGGATAGTTCCGCAAGGAGTTCATCAGACCGAATCGACGAAGCGGTCTTTCTATTCTTACTACAACGAGGAGTCGGAAAGAGTTCTGACGGAATATCTTTCCACAAGGCAGGATTCCAACCCGTTCGTGTTTAAAGGCATCCAAGCTAACGACTATAACACTCCTGAGACAGGACACATCGCAAATTCGACAGTAGAGACCATTTATAGGAAAACATGTGATGGCGAGACTCAGATTACTCCGCAATCTCTACGAGAGTGGTTTGCTGAAGAGATGTCTGAAAGAGGTCTCGCGGAAAGATACATCGATTTCTTCTGCGGCCGGACGCCAAAGTCGGTTCTAGCACGTCATTACTCTGACTTTAGACCAGAGAAAATGAAACCTCGCTACGACAAGGCAGGATTGACTGTCTTATCCTGATCCTGCTATCTCTCAGATACTGAGCTCCGAAGACTAGTTGAATGGTCACGCAAGTTCAAGGCGAAGCCAGTTCTTGCCTTCAAGTTACGAGGGAAATCGGTCTTGAAGGATCTGACTCGACAGGAGTTAACAAAAGCTCCTTCAGCTCCCTTGTTTTCACGTACCCTAGGGACGAATTGATTAAACAATAGGAATAGAAAAGAGTAAACTGAGAAAAGGATCAAAAAATCGAATGAACCAAAGGAGCTTTTATTCCTCCTTCGTAAGAATCAACCAAAGCTATGAATCGACGTCTCAGAAAACTGAAAGAAGAATTCGAGCAGTACTGCCTCTAGCCTGCATAAATTATTCTCCGACTCTATTTGGCGAGCGAATGAGTAGAACTGTTCCGGTTGCCAGCGAGATCAATCCCACAAGCAATAGAGATGCTCCCAGTTGGAGTCCATCAGGGTTTGGACTCGTAGGACACATTATCGTGCAAGTGATTGTAGTTGTTCCATTGAGCTTCCCGCAGTCGTCGGGGAGAGGACAGTCATGAAACGCTTCATACAGTTCAAATGATCCTGCAGTCATCAGTGCGACACCTGCGATAAGAAAGATCGCTGCGAGAACTCCCTTCCGCTTCATAGCTTGGATGCATGTCCTCTATTGATTCGCTGGCCTTTGAGCAAGATGAGAATTTCATGGCCCTGAGATATAGCAAGATCCAAGGTATACTGTTGTATCCCCGGGTGGAGGCGGCGGAAGATTCGTCGAACCGACGGTCGTTGTGGAATTGTTATTGACAATCACGCTCTCCGTTACAGTGGCGTAGCCGACGCTGCAAATTATCGTCCTTGTGTATGATAGCGGAAGCAGGTCAATTATCGCCTGATCCTTGAAAGTATACAGGGGATGAACGGACGAAGACGATGAATTTCCTGACCAAAATTCAACGCTCACAAAAACATTGTACCTGCCGGCCTGCGGCAGTGTGCCATTCTTCAGGGGATTGCCGGTATTCCATTCAGATGTGCAAGAAGAACTGGTGCCCGGCCCGAACGTTGGGTTTGGCTGCAAAATCATGCACGCAGCGGAGAAAGCCTGTTCGCCGCTCTGATCTGTGATGTTGATTATCTGCTCAAAGGGAACTAGGTTGACACTTTGGTTCGCAACATTCTTGATGCTGGATTCGATGCAGATTGAATCTCCAACAGACGTATGTGTGGGCAGATAGATTGTCAGAAAGTAGCCTTCTCCCTGTCCCCCAGCAACATCCATGCAGCTGGAAGGAGAGTTAGGCTGGCCTGAAGTCGAGTAGCTGACTGATGAGACTGGTAGTGAATTGGAAACTTGTGAAGATGTTTCGCCTACCTGAGAAAGTGATAGCGTACTGAGAAAGGCTCCGAATCCCACGACTACTGTAATAGCAATTACAATAATCGCAGACACACCTAGGGAAATAGCTCTACTCGCTCTGATCAAGGCTTGGATATTACCGAGGATAGTTCGGAACTATTTACGACTACTCAAAAGGACACTTGTTCTGAAATCTAGAACAACCAGATGTAAAGCAATGCGGTCTCATCACTTCACGTAGGTGCACTCCACTACTGTCCAGCTACTTGGCGGAGAATAACTGGTGGTTGCGGTAACATAGCTAACGCTCTCGGTGACATTTGTTGTGGTTGTGACTGTACTCTCTACGGCAGAAGTTGTCGTAGTACGAAAGGGCAGGGTTGTGGTCGTTCCGTTCTGAACGGTGATCGACTCTATGCCCAGAACCTGGTAATTCGTCGTGACGCAAACCAAATCAGTCGATGATTGGGAAGGCACGGATGCAGTTGACGTACTCGTTCCTATTATCAAGCCATTAGGATCAACATCAATGTGCACGAGAACAACCTTTCCCCATTCATCCGCCGCCAAAACAGTATAGATTCCCGGCACAAACTTGTCAAACATGGCGGGTGCTTGGC
Source organism: archaeon (assembly GCA_021792315.1). The sequence continues at coordinate 7,154 of JAJYUX010000037.1, read as the reverse complement.
TGCCATCTCCACCCGTCCAATACCCATTCGCTGAAAATGAAAGCGATAGAGTTGTGTTCGTGTTGCTAAATATGCTGCCTGGATAAAGCACGGTGGCTATATTGCTGTCCGGCCTTATGGAATAGTGAGCATTCGGAACGCTCACTGTAGTCACGCACATGTATACAAGAGAAGTATTGTACAAAGCAAGGGCTCTCGCCTCGGTGTAGTTGTTCATGCCATAGTATCCTTGAAAAATTCCAACTCCTACAGTACCCAGAAGACCGCATGGGTTGTACGGGTTCAGCTCGTAGGATTCAGGATATAACCAGTTGTTTGCAATGGACACGTTGTTGACAGAGTTGAGGGTGTTAAACTCGTCCACGCTTATCACCCAAGTTCCAACGGAGCCATTTGAAGGAGCCACCGAGAGATCTAGTCGGAGACCATTGGTTGAGCTGGCACTCTGATATACGCTCGTCGTAGGGGAAGTCGTAGAACAGGCAAGACCACAGTTTGACGGAGTTTCGACTGAAATGACGGTGACAGTAGAAGGCGTTCCGCTTGCTGTTAGAGTAACTGTAGAAGGACTAGGGCGGCTCAAGTAACTTAGTCCGTAACCAAGGAACGCGACGACAATAACCAGACCGACAACTGCAACTGAAAGGGCTCGACTGATGGCTCGTTTCATTGTGTTACTCAACCAGTCTCTGCCGAACACACGGTCACGGTTTGCGTTGAGCCGTTCTGAGTGGTTATGCTCGTAGTAAGAGGGTAAGGTTGCGACACTGTCAAAGTGCTCGTGGTTGTTGTGTTGGATGATATCGTGACGACAGTGGCACTGAATGTTCCAGTGATGTTATTCGCAGGTGCAAAAGATGCTGTTGTGCTCCTAGTCAGAGTTAGAGTAGGATTGATCCAGCAAGTGTAGGTTGTAGATGAATTCGTAATAATAACGTGGGTGATGATGTAGACTACAAACGTGTTGACATGTTCGGTCATAGTCACGAGAGAACCTTCCGAAGTAGGGTTCGCTGTCTCAGTGACCGTCTGTGTTTCCGGAGTCCCCGGCAATGTAACGGTCTGAGTTGAAGTGGTTACTTTTGTCGAGTAGAGGTCATTCGCAAGAAAAGCACCGAAACCAACAATCAGAATCAATACTATAACAACAAGAGCAGCAAGTCCCAGAGAAATTGCTTTTTCACGCCGTAGCAAATGAAACAAACCTCTTTCATGATGCAGATGATGCAAAGCAGGTGAATGTGGTGGTACTAGGAGGGCGTTGAGGCGTAGTTGTATTCGTGCATTGTATCGATGGTATGAACGACGGATTGGGTGGGCCAGGACTTACAGTGTTTGGTGCATAGGTAGTATTGATGGTAGGGTAAAGTGTCCGTTGAAGATACAATCCAAAACTTGCTATCGCAATTAAGAAAGTGACTAGGAGCACAACGAGTACTACGACACCTAGAGAGAGTGCACTCTTGCTTCTCAAAAGCGTCTGGCTCGGTGCGTATAGCAATTCTGAATTATATGAAACTACTCAAACTTGAGCCTGTTCTAAAGATCAGAACAACAATGTCGCGGAGTAGTTTGAAATAGGAATTAGCAGTTGTTAGTTCTGTCTGTTCGGCATCTTGACCATCAGAAGAAGCGACCGTGCAATATCTGCCTTGGTAGCGATACTTTTGACGACCGGAATTGTATTTGCAGCGGTATCAGCGGCTCTTGCAACCTCTCACCTCCCAGAAGATGGACTTGTCGGAAAAGGTCAGGTTGTGTCATCAATAACTGCTTCGAATGGCATAGAGCTTGTGGTAACTGTTGCCCCCGCCGTCTTGGTTAGCGGAATGCATCTCAATGTGAGTGTGAACTTCATCAATACTCTTCCCAAATCAAATAACGTAACGATACCGCGTGATTGGGCTCTTCCAGCACTCATCGGACCATGCGGTCCAATTGGTTTAGCAAACAGTGCCTTCTATTCTGGAAATTATTCACTTGCGAACATCGCTTCAGCCACTCCGCTTCCATCGAGCGGCCCTGGCGAACCTCTTTGTCCAGCTTGGAATCTTCCATACGTGGTCTTCCAGCCTTCGAGCAATATTTTCACCTATGCTTCGACACAGTATCCCAATGACAGTGGTGGATTCTCTCAGTATACGGGATACTACAGCTCTTCTCAGAATGCCTTCGTGAATTTCAGTTCAAGGGTGTACACTCTTGTGGTCGGCGATACATGGGGAAGCTTGGTCTTCGTACATTTCAGGGTTGCATGAACATGCAAACCCGAAGTCTAACGTCACAATCTATCGTTTTGTATCCAGAACGAGATTTCACATCTGTAGCGTTAAACGCAGGATCATTTTGCTAGGAGTACTAGTGACAAATCTATGGCAGTTGTAACAAGCAAGAAGGCCGCAATCGGGTTCGTTCCTGTCTTGCTAGTGGCGTCGATATTCGGAGTTTACGTGGGTCTCGCATCTCCTAGTGCTTTATCAAATCCATCTCAGATAACCACGGTCAGCACAGGTTCTATACTCGAACTCAGAGTAATCATCAACAGCACAGATTTGCATGCTGGACAGAGCCTCAATATCACTGTCTCGTTATTCAACGCCCAATCAACCACGTACAATATCTCAATCCCTTCCACAGGGCCATTCTTGCAGTATGGTTTCAAAGTCAGTGCCTTCCCAATCTCAATGTGGGGACCATGCATGTTTCCAGAGCCCGTCGAGTTCGTAATAGTGAAGGGTAACTATTCGCTTGGAGAGATGGAACAATTGGCAAGAAATACCTCCACACCCTCGGTCGTCTGCATGGAGGGAGGCAGTATGAGTTCTATTGCGTTTCAGCCGAATAGCGATGTGGCTAATCTCTCTGGCAGTTTTTGCACGGTTGGGTGCTATAACTATCACGAGACAACCCGTTTGGTATCAAACTTTACAGTGAAAGGCTACTGGGGCTATCCACTAAACAGCTCTGAGGCTCAAGATCTGTTCACGCCAGTTGGCGGATGTCTCCCCGGACATGGAGGCTGTGGAATAGGCTTTCAATATCCAGAGGTCGGGCCGATTGCACAAGCTCCTTTCTCGCCTGGAGAGTACACGCTTGTTGTCTCCGATGCATGGGGACAGGTCGAGCTCCTGCAATTCGCGGTGACGTAGAAGAGATGTCCTAGAATGAACCGACCTGTTACAGCTATCCTTGTTATCGCACTGATGGTCACTGTTGCTTCCATTACTACAGTCGCATACATGCAACTCAAAACAGGCACCGCTTCTGATAAGGGACAGCCGACGACATCGCTATTGACTTCGACCACTTTTTCAAGCTCTCAAACGGCCCAGAATAGTCAAGAGTATAATAGCAACTTCGATAACCTGACGAAATTCATTCTCTTGAATAATATAGTCCAGTCGCAGTCTGCTTACCGGGTCTTCGATACTTCATATATCGAGTCTTGGTCTAACGAAACAGCAACTGGGATAATGCTTTGGTCGTTCAATCACACTACGAGCATTACTATAACGAGTAACACTATGTATGTCCAGCCGCATTACAACTGCGGAATAATGCGAACATTCGGCACTGTAATCCAGTGGCCTGTGTATTCGATTTACAACATGACGAACATCCCCTATCCGGTTACTGTGTACATAGGGAGCAGCGAATACGATCCATCAAATTATGCGGTTGCAAACACAACATCAAATGTTCTTGTCCAGAATTATTTCATTGTTGGCTACGTTAGCGACGGATTGCCTTTCATCATCTATTCTTCGTACGTAAATGCAACAAACGTCCGAGTCCAAGTGGACAATAACCCGCCATGTTCTGGAAACCAGGGATAGTAGTTCTTGCGTAGACAAGGTTTCTCCGTTGGGATCACTCTGACTGTCTTAGGAATTATGATTGCAATTGTATATTTGCTCACCAGCGTCTATCAGTGCTTTCCCAAAATGTCGTTCGCTTGTGGGCCACCTCTATCATATTATGTTCCTTTGCTCATTAGCTTGATCATCGCAGTTTCTGGTTTAGGAGTTGTGTTTTATTCAGTTCGAAATCCGTGAACAGTTCAGCGTCAGAGTATTGTCAGTAGGAAATCATAACTCACGGATTATGGAAACAGAAGATCAAGAAGAACCAAGAGTGCTAGACTACTGAGCCACAAAACCAAAATCGCTGTCTCTGTAGTCGTGGTTGCCATTGTAATCTTCCTTTTCACTCCGATTGTTCCGGTTAACGAAGAAGTGCCGACCGTTTTTCCTAATTATGTCACTGTTCACGAGCTTGTATCGCCTTCGTGCTGGATTCTTGACTTGGGATTTACCTATTCTGGGGGAACGTGGTACACTTCCTGTAACTTGACATTCCGCTAAGTGCACTAGTGAACACGGACCTTCACGCTATTTCCCGTGCAAAGAAGTTGACAGAATAAGAATGCGAGCGATTTACCCTTTGTTCATGTCGTGTTTGAGTGACACAAGCACGTTTGTTCTCTTCATGAGAATTTCTGTCCTAATGTGTAGAACTAATAATCCCTTTGATTTCCAATTCAGGCAATGAAGAACATTCTTTCTGCGATTCTGATAATAATAGGAATCTTGGCTGGCAGTGTAGGCGGATACACAGTTGCAACGAGCAATACTGCCTTACAATCGACAACCACAACGACCGTTTTCCTAAGCTCAGCCATCACTACATCTACATCAATTTCATGTTCCTACAGCACGTATCCAGAAGCCCTGGTCTGTCCTACCTTTCTCAGCCAGACTTGGAATGTTTCCGTTGACTACAACGGCCCTTGGGGCTTATCCTACCAGGGTTATCTGGGAAGTGGAACTTCTGGATCGCCAATTGAATCCGGCAGTTTCTTCGGTCACGGTCCTACAAATGAATCAATTACAGTTAGTGCAGTCGGTTCTGGGATAACAGCCTGTGTCGAAGCTCAAAAGCTCGATAATTCAAATTCTGTGTTGGTCTTGAATTTGCTTACAGGAAACGCCCATAACTCAACTTCATTGCCTTTCGGCACGGTAAAACTATGCATGGCGAAAGAAATCGTGTAATGACAGATCTTCTCGCTTGAAAATTACTGGTGCTTTCTCAATTCCAAAGGAATTGAAATTGAACAAATGCCGAGAACAGCGAAAATCGCTTGATTGAACAGTAGCCACTCTCGTAATCTACTTATCAATAGGAGTCGTGAACAAGGATCGTGTAGCACGCCTTGCGACAAGCCTATCCTGTTGGTCTCGAACCTGATCATGAAGAAAGCCTTCTTGTAAATGGCAACAGCTTTGAGATTGCTTCGGTGAATATCACTTTCAAGAAGTGGAGAGGAGCCGCTCCTCAATACACCTTTGGTGGGAAACCAATCATCGACTATAACGGCAAGCCCATGTTCGCAGAGCTTGCAATTCTAGAAGAGGCAACTAAGGGTGGTTGGTCGGCAAGATGGGTTGAAACCTATGGAACGCACGGACGAGTCCCATATTATTTCACTAGTTGGTTGGACGCTCACCTAAAGCAACAGATAGTCAAACCCTTGAACGACCCAAAGATCGAACATCTTTTGGCAAACATCTCGGTTGCAAATGGTGATTCTTACGATGGCTGCTGGGACGTTCTTGCTTGGTCTACGGAGAAAGTTCTCTTCATTGAATCGAAGCACAGAGGAAGAGATAGAATTCGTGATACTCAAATCAAATGGTTATCTTCCGCCATAAGACTCGGTTTAACGAAAGATAACTTCCTGATAGCTGAATGGAAATTTGAGGATGAACTGAGATGATTGGGTATTGGTGGAAGAAATGGTTTCAGGAAGAAGCAACAGAGCAATTTTTGAAATTACTGAATCAAGTGAACAAGTAGGTTACTGCTGTTCAATGAGAGGACTGACTGCACCAACTAACTACACAATCAGTTAAGCATAGATATTCACCGTTTGGCCTGCCTACAAAAAACCTAGCTGGCCCTGCAAATGGAGTCTTCAAGAAGCATTATGCGATGTGCTACCTTACTTCATATGAACACTAGATTCATACCCCATTGTCCTAAAGAATCAAAGACAAGATTTGGCAAGCTATGTCCTCTCGTCTTCACATAATGAACGTGTACAGATTCTGGAATCGTAAAGCTTTACACACTGCGAGTGGCCGTCTTGTTTCAACATTTAGTCGTACAGGAGGACGTTTCATGCCATCAGGACCAGAAGAACAAGCTAGGAAGAACATTGACAAGCTGCTAGAGTCTTGCGGCTGGAAGATTCAGAACTACAAGCAGCTCGATCTGAGTGCAGGGCCTGGAGTGGCTCTACGCGAAGTTCCAACTAAAGTTGGCCCCACCGACTATCTTCTGTTTGTGGATAGAAAAGCGGTCGGAGTCATAGAGGCCAAAGCTGAAGGCACTCCGCTTGGTGGCGTAGCGGAGCAATCAACGGATTATGTCAAGGGGATTCCCGACCATATTCCTCATTTGCATGAACCGCTTCCGTTTTCTTATGAAAGTACAGGAGTTGAGACGAACTTTCGTGATCTGCGAGATCCTGACTCTCGCTCAAGAGCAGTCTTTGCATTTCACACGCCTGCAACTCTTGCTGACTGGCTAGCTCAAGGCGATACGGTCAGATCTAGGCTGAGAAAGCTTCCTACGCTTTTTGAAGATGGACTACGAAATTGTCAGATTCAGGCAATAAAGAATCTCGAAACATCATTCGGCGAAGCTCGGCCCAAAGCTCTGATCCAAATGGCATCAGGAAGCGGCAAGACGTTCACTGCGGTCAACTTCACTTACAGATTGATCAAGTATGCGAATGCGAGGCGAGTTCTATTCCTTGTTGACAGAAGAACGCTTGGCACTCAGACGCTTCGAGAGTTCAAGCAGTTTGAAGTTCCTCAAGACGGCCGAAAGTTCACCGACATTTACAACGTCCAGCACATGACATCAAACAGGATAGACACAGTGAGCAGAGTCTGCATCACGACCATTCAACGCCTGTATTCCATGCTTTCAGGCGAGGAAGAATTCGATGCTGAGAATGAGGAAAGATCATTCTTTGAACCGGGCATCGCCCAAGACATGACGCCGAAACAGGTTTCCTACAATCCCAAGATTCCTATTGAGACATTCGATTTCATTGTAACCGACGAGTGTCATAGATCAATCTA
>JAJYUX010000159.1 GCA_021792315.1 archaeon | reverse complement strand
GTTGACTATGCAAACATCCACATTCCAGAGGGAAACAACACGAAGGTCATCAATCGTTCGATCAAACCGATTAGCGAAGTCAATAGACTTACAGTGAGCTTTCTTTTTCTTATGGCGGTGACTTACGTTCATGCTGCACGTTATCTTGATACCGTCCAAAAACTCTTGACCGTGCTCCGTTGGTACAGTTTATGTGAAGCCAGGATAATTCTACCAGAGATTTCGATGCGCACTGAAAGTCATAACTATTTGCTTTAATTGACAATTTGTTAGCAGGCGACATTTCATATTTGCAAGAAGGAATCCTAGTACACAAACGAGATAGAGAGGACTGGCGTCTTAGAAAATTCAGAAGTTCGAGCGACCAGCACCCTGTTGACCCAAACTGGGCGGTATGTTGTGTGTCACAAGAGAGCCAGAAGCGAGATATTGACGGATTACATGGTCTTCGACGTTGTATCAGAAAACCGAGCGGGAATTGTTCGTTCGGCATTTGAAATAACCAGGATCACAGGTTCTCGAACTAATCGGATTCTGCATTTCAAGAAGTTCTGGTACCCCGAGTCAAGGGAGCGCTACGTAACTGCATTGCCAAGAGTGTATCCGACATATCATCCCAAGCGATTGGGTGAGGAAGAAGTGGCTTCTCTCCTCACTGAGATGCAACTGGCTGGTTACAGAGAATTCGAATGCAGAGAGATACCTCGAAATGTTGCAGTGGACGATTGGAAATCAATGGAAAGAGCAGCTAGAAAAGCAATCGATCACAGTCATAGTTGTCCCTGATGAAAAGAAACAACTTGCCAGAAATACTCCCTTACGACTGTCCAGAGCCATTCCGCTTCTGTTTGCTCTCTTATTGGCTCTGAGCCTCGTTGATAGATCTTTTCACCGTACAAATGTCGAGCCAGTGTTGTCGCCTCATATCTGCTTCCTTGAGTCAAGGGAAAGGCTCTCTTGAAAAGAGCGCTACCCCTTCCCTCAATCTCGCCGACGGCGCACCAGAAATTATCGTTCGGTCGTTTCCAATGAGCATTCTCTGCTATCTGAGCAAGAGTCCTTTGGTCGGGTTCGTTCCCAGAAAAGATTGTTGTTATCTTATGATAGCGTACCTCACACACTAACTTTAGTTTGAATCCTCCGACCAAGTATTTCACTTTTCTTCCAACCTGATTGGCTTTTGGAAAATCTTCTGTGAATGGTACAAGCGACGAAACGAAGAATAGACTCTCCCCCGCATGCAGATTTCTTATTAGAAGAGCCCGTCTGTTATTTGGATCTGCGGGTTCGCCATAAGTGAAATTGTAGAAGTCAGGATCAAAGTGCACCTTGTCTTTCGCAAAGCGCGTTGGCAAGAAGCGTGACAGATCGAGAGTATCATACGTTCTTAGCTCGGTAGATTGTATGCAAGTTTCTCTTGTTGGTATGAATTTGAAATCATGCAAGGGAAGCTCTGGTAGCTCGTCGCAGATTACCGATTCCTCTGTGAATACCGGACCACAGCGCCCAAGTGTGAAATCATCTTCTATCCTAGTTGAATCAATCCCCACATGGAGTAGACGACCTGAAGGCATTCTTGTTCAAAGAGAGAACCATCAAGTAGCTATTTTAGTGATCGTAACGCCGTCCAGGAAATTCTTACTGAAAGTAACTTAGAGACGACAGGTAATCTACGACATTACTTAGTAAGTGAAGAATGACTATTTCGAGTGGATTAGATGATGCCACTGGGTGGCTTCATTTGTCTACTCTCTTGCTTTTCTGTTCAAATATCCTCCAAACAATGGATGAAAAAGAGTGTACTTCCCCCTTCCAAGCTTTAGCAAGAGTTCCTTGTCCGCTAGCCTAGAACACAACTCATTTACTCCTCTTACTGATCGAAAATCGGTTGGCGCAAATTCCTTGGCTCCGTTCACAGCAATCTTGAGTAGTAGCTCTCTTTCCTTTTCCGAAGCGCCGGAGAACTTTTCTGAGAATATTGTTTCACCTATATCGCGCTCTATTGAAGACCACGCCTCTTGGAATGAATCATTATCGATTCGTTTTGCACCCTTTTGTTTCATAAGGAGCTCAAACATCGTAAACATTAGAATGTACGGGTGTCCAGCAGTTAGATCCACAATTGATCTAATCACACCGTCGTCGACATCCAGTTCTGAACCGACCGCGTCCAGCCTCTTGTCGATAGCCTCTCTTGCATCCTCATATGTGAATGGCTTCAATTCAAATCTCTTGAAGAATCTTAATACAGGTTCAGCAATGTCTGCTAGTTTGGTGAAAAGTTCAGAGTGTGCAGTTACAACGAGCGAATAATTGCACTTTTGATTAACTAATTCCTGAAAGAGAGAGCGAAGAGACAGGTAAGCTGAATCTTCCGAAGCTAAGGGAAAGTATTGAAAGTCATCCAGCATCACGAATACAATATCGACCTTTTTTTCGAGGTGTTTCTTCCATAGATCGCTCAGCGGTCCCGACATGTCGGTGGTTTGTGTTTGGGACTGGCTCACTCTCTGCGCTGTTATGGGACCCAAGTTTATTGTTGGTTGCCATTTAGCTATCTCAGCTTTTAATCTCGATTCCAAACTCGAATCCACGTTCAGATTGGAATTGACTGTCTTTAGAAAATTGGTGCTGAACGTCTGCCAGTTTCTGCAGGATTGTGGGGAAAGAGAGTAACGGATGCAAGCACATTTTGCTTCGCTGCGAACTTCTTTCAGAGCAATTTGCTGCAATTCATATAGCAAGGAAGTCTTTCCTAGACCCCAGGTTCCAAGAATGGCGTAATTCATTGGTGCGGGAGTATTCAGCTTTGCAGAGTTGAGAGCTGTTACTCGAAAGTAGTCTCGCTCTTCTTTTCGCCCAGCAAAGTATTCAGGTTGTGCCGGGTGTTGAGGTGAAAACGGATTAACCATTATTTGTGCCCCATTGTTATTTTCGTTATGATTGTTATTTTCCC
>JAJYUX010000158.1 GCA_021792315.1 archaeon | reverse complement strand
AAAGACAGCTAACATAGAGAAATGTCATTTCGAAGCCTATCTTCCTTTGGCAAGCGGCAAGAATACGTAGCGATTGCCAAGTTGCTCGAGAAAGGATACGACGTCTATCAGACACTCGTAGATGATCAGGGCATAGACTGCATCGTGCGCAAGATTGTGAAGAAAGAACCGCGATACATCGACGTACAGATTAAGGCTCGTTCTAGTGATTGCAAGCCATATGACGCAGGTAGATTCGCAGCGATGAAAATTGAAACGCCTAGGAAGAACTATCTGTTCATGTTCTACGCAGCCCAACTTGGAGACTACTGGATAATCCCATCATTGGACCTTGTCAACAGGCTTGCAAGCAGAAACAAACGGGGAGCAAACGTAGGCAAGTACCATGTTCTGCTCTCTGGCTTGCAGAAACGAAAGCCAGTAGTCAATCATAGATTCGATTCTTACAGGAATGAGAAGGGCTTTGAGGTATTAGAGAGGACTTTCACCAATCTATAACAAACTAGATCTTTGGTGAGCTCATCCAAACTCTCGACAATCAACGTGATTCAGCGCAAAATAATCCTATTCTACGACCTGATGCGTTTTCTAGCACCAGTCCCTGCCCCTCTAAGTCAAATTTTCAAATAGGATTCATCGTTTTCGTTGGATCTCGGAAATCATCTGCGGAGTAAAATCACTTTGAGGACTCTTTGCCAATGTTAGTGACTCAGCTAAGAGGTTCACATACGGGCCCTAAATGAAACCTATGAACGATCATGTGCGTGGTTTGCATCAAATCCATCGAGAGCTCCGAAGTGACTTCCTGAGGGGGAATTTCGTAACACTTTGTATTCTCACAATTTTAGCAAAACAAATCTATTGGAAAACTTTCCAGTTCTTTCATGCCCACGGAAGAAGAGCACTTCCATGCAGTCAGAGATTTTGAAAACACCTTCTTTAGAGGAAAAAGAATCGCAGACACTGACGCATACAAAGCAGCAAAACAACAAGCAAGTTTCTATTATGATGATCTAGTTACAAAATTCGGTACGATTGCTCGAAATCAACTCATAGCCCTCTTCGACAAAGAGTATCGCAAATCCATACTGGACTTCAATGACAGAATGCAAGAATTTGCTACATCTACTTCGATTCAAATGGCGCTCAAGTTCCGATTAATTCTTGCTTTCTACACAGATGCATTTGAGCTTGTATGTAAGGAGATTCAGCTGCTCGTCAGACAGCAAGGAGATAGGAGCCTCAAATGCGGCGATGCTCATAACCGCCTTCGAGATGATGGCCGCTACAAACCAAAGTATGACGCGGGACTCGCTATTTGGTTCGACTACTTTCTACGTAATGCAGTAGGTCATGTTGGAACTAACATCGATCCAATGACAGGCGACATGGAAATTTGGAATGACAAAGGCGATGGTGTAAGAATAAAATCCGATAATCAGCCCGGAACAGAGATTCGGAACATTTTGGAGTATTACGACAAGAGCCTGCACCTGACATTCTTCCTTTATGCAGCCGGCAACGTGTTTTGGGAGAGAGGAAGATACGAGGTAAGAAAACCCGCCTCGACCTGAGTTCTTCCCCTCTTCTTGAAAGAACTCTGATCCTGCAAAGCCCTTCCTCTCCTGACGTAAGAATAGCTATTGTTTGACACGAAAATTAGGCTAGGGCGTATGAAACAAGTGACCCTACCAGGCTAGGCTGCTCCATACTGTAAGAGATACAGTCACCATTGAATAATCAATCCGCGTGCTCAAATCGCATAGTTCTCATCCCATTCGAACCTATTTAATCAGTGATTCTGATAGAAACTCATGGAACGATTGAGACTCGTGATAAGACTTCCAAATCATTAGATACGCTTGAAATACACAATTTCTACGTTCCAAAGTCAATATTCCAACGTAGCCGCTCCTCCGACGCTCCAATTTTTCTAGCGGATTAATTTCGAAGTACCTTTGATTCGTATAGCTAAAATCTTATGCATTATGCAGACATGATAAATCTGCCCGATCAATTCTGCAGAGGCTTAACTCTCTTAAATTCCCTTGTTGATGAATAGTAGCATACGTTTGATAGTAACTTTTGAAACAATCTCCGCAAGCATCAACTAACCATTCAATTGTGGTTTTGGATTGGCGTGCTACTATCCTGATGATTTTTCGTCCTTCCGCCGATCCGTTTAGTTTGTGCAAGTCCAGACCAAAACAGACCCGACAATCCCACTATTACACCATAAAACACTGGAAATACCACAATTACAAGCACTGAAGGAATCAAAGCTATCTGCGACACGACTCCTGAAAGTTTCACTACCATCGAAAGGGGATACAAGAGATACAGGGACATCGGAACAAGCAAGCCTATCGCAAGACCAAATACGAATGCGTATGCCTTCCTAAGTTTCAAAAGAGGAAACGCAGCAATCACCCCAACCCAGATCACTGGCACGTACAGGTTGAACGCGTACGCTAACACTATAGAAATCGGAACGCCCAGATAATGCAAGTACTTACTCATATCTTATCGTCACCTGAGTTTTCTGCTCGCTCATGTTGTAATACTCGTGGTTGATCCAGTAGTTCAGCTGGTTTGAGAAGTAGTAACTCAATACATTCTCGCTCGGCCCGCCGGGAAACACGCCATAAGACTCGCCAGTACCAGGGGAGGAAATCTCTCTAAGAGAAGAACCAACAGAAACGTACCTCTCAGGTACCTGAAGCAACGAAGGAACACCTCCAACACTGACAGTGTGATCATCACCCCAGATGGGAATAGGTCCAATTGAAAGTGCGGCAAGGCCCGTCATGCTTGCAATCTCCACCTTGTGCACTCCGCCCCATGTCCAGTTATCCACAGGCCCAAGCTTCTGCGAAAGCAAGGAAACCTCGCTTTGGAACGAGTTACGAACAAGGCTAGTAAAGTTCCCGTTGAACCACTGCGAGCTCTGGTTTGTCTCTGCGAGATAGATCAAGGTCGAAGTGAATGGC
>JAJYUX010000157.1 GCA_021792315.1 archaeon | reverse complement strand
GACCTGACAGATCGTTTTCTCGACCCCATCGATAGTGGCCTAGATACCTTTGGAGAGAGCGTGAAATTTGCAATCTACTGCAGACTAGAAACCTAGTACCAGGTCAAGAGAAAGGACATAGAATCCGAGCCAGACAAGTTCGTGAGTTGCCTGGGGAATGTTTTCGGGATCGGATCAAGAACTATCGAAGGCAAGATCACGGAGCGGCTCAGAATATCATACCGTATGCCTGATCTTAGCTCCGAACTCTCATCCGCGATCAAGCAGATCAGAAACGGAATCGCGCTGCATTAGGAGAGAAACAAACTAGTGTACGTGCGTGGTTGTAGGATATGCGGGAATGACGTACAAAGTTGTGGAAAAGTTCTCGGTTTTCCCATCTGCAAACCGACCTTCCAAGAGGAGCGAATACGATTGGCCAACGTTGATTCCAGAGCATCCAAAAAATGAGACATACTTGTCATCAAATGTGCTCGAATAGACTTGTCCAGAAACAATAACATAATTTGTGTGCCAAATCTCAGTCCCGTTTACATCCACCGAGAGGCTTTTGACATTCACATTCCCGTTGTTACGGATCACAATTGTTAGGTAACATGTGCCACCGCCCTTGCTCATCCCTACCGCCAGCACTCTGAAGTAAGGTGAGTCAAATGGCGTCACACCTGCTACTCCGTTTGCCACAATGTATGGAAAGATCGCATAACCAGTTAACAACAAGATTACCATGATTGCAAAAACAGTGAGAGCAGCAACCTTCTCTTTTCGCTTCATTTCCTAGCAGCCGTCCTTGCAAAGTCCTATCGGAATAGTGTTTTGTTTTTCTTATCCCGATATTCGAGTTAGCCTGTAATTGTGGTACTACTTGCTTTCGCTCTTGCTCACAAGACAATGACAAGTATAGAAATTCACCAGAAAAAACCTACTGTTTCATTTGTGTTTGGAAACAGAGAATCTCCTAAACGCCTTTGACACAGTCAATTGCTGCAGGTCTTAGTTCGCCGTGAGATCTGCAAGTATCACTGTTTCTCGAAGCAACACGGTAGCCTCGGCTGTCAGGAATTATGGCGTACACTTTTGCAGTCCATACGTATCAAAAGACAAGCCAACCGCGTGACCTGGCTAGAATCACCCCAAAGACGACTAGAAGGATGATAGTTCCAGCGACATCCAACAATACTTGGTTCACTAGCGACCACCAGAAAATAGAGTGAGCTGATGGGCCTGAAATATAATTGTTGAGGTGTGATGTCCTAGTTGAAGCTTATGATATAGCTTCTAGATTGTGGCAGAGAAATAGATGATCTTAAAAGTCAGTGCGCCCATTCGATTTTGATTGTGTGAAGCAATATGCGCATCGGAGTGGCGCGTATGCAAGTCATCGTCGTAACGATTGCTACTGTCATTTTCGTTGCTTTGTTCGTTAATCTAATTGCGCTCCCGCTCCAATTGGGCAAGATATAATGCATGGAGTAATCTAGGACACTGAATTATGAGTCGTTCTCTCACACTTGTTCTGGTCGGGGCCATCGTTGCCATTATTGGAACGGCTCTCTTCTTCAGCTCATGGCATAGTAGCGAAAGCTGGGGGTGTATCATCCAAGACAATGGCCAGAGATTGTGTGAAGGATGGCAAATTCGTTTCTTCCTTCAGAATAACTTCGCTTGGTTCATTATTTCTACATCAATAATCGTTGTGGGAAGCATCTTACTTTGTCTCGGATTTGTATTTCATCTCAGAAGAAACTTTCGTTAGCGAAGCGGGCCGTTTGCCCAAATGAGGTCACTTCGCAGATTCTACCAGAACAATCTATTCGAGAATAGTAAAAGCGATGTTTTTGCTATTCCTAAGGAAGACATTGCTGGTGAATATTCACTGATGCAAAGCAAAGCGATTTTCTCAGTACTAGTCGTAGCGCTTGTGGCAGTGTCCGGCGTTTTCGGTGTAACCTACATGCAACAAAATTCAGAGTTGAACAGCCTCCGGAATAGCTTGAACACTGCAAACGCTCAAAATACCCAGCTCAATGCCAATGTGAGCTCCATGCAAACTCAGAAGCAGAGTCTCGAAACCGAGATATTGCAACTTAATTCAAGCATAACTGCTCTACAGTCCCAGAAGGCAACCCTTCAAGAGCGCCTAGTACAAGAAGAAGCTAACCTTACTCAAGCAGAAGGAAATATCACTATTCTCGATAATCAGATTTCTGTTCTAAACACTCAGATTCAATCTTTGAATTCTCAGGTCTCTAACCTGAACTCCGTAGTTCAGCTCCAAGATTCTCAAGAAGTAGCTTTGCCTCGAAATTTTGTGACGAATTCCACTGGTATGGTTGAGGTTGCATCACTTGCCGCAACAGATGCGGGATATGTCTCAATACAAATTACGAGTGCGAGCGATTATGCAAAGGAAGGAATCTTCGTTCTTGACATGTATTCAAGTTCAGTTCATTCTTCTCACTCTGGTATCTACCTACCATCAAGTTCTATCTTCTATCCATTCGATCGATTATTCGATACTATCGCAGTACCCGTCGTTCCGGGTCAAGTGACTATCTACCTTGCAACTTCGGATACGACTGCTCAGAGTGCTACGTTGGCAATGACTTACTGGTCGTAAGTCAATACCCCATCCGCCAGCCTCTGGTGGAGGAGCGGGCGCGCTCAACATGACACCGTCTTTCGGAATTGTGGTTTCAAATGCAAAAAGCCAATCCTACACGGAGTGCTACGTGCAGTTCAACAAGACAATCAATGACTGCCACGGACTCAAAATAACTCCATCTCCATCCGAGTTGAACTACAAGCCTTTGCAAAATGCGACGGTTACATTCACGATAACAGTTACGAATTCCTCGCAGATCGGCGACTATCTTTTCTTCCCTCCGGACGACCATTGCAGGTATCTGCCAATTATTGTGGGAAGCAATACTCCGATCAGATTGCCAATCCTAATGCCACTGTTTGGCTGTCCCTCGCAAGCCTATCCGAATGTCTCACTGATTGGAATTCAAAACTT
>JAJYUX010000156.1 GCA_021792315.1 archaeon | reverse complement strand
ATTAATGTAAAGTAGACACTCAGCAGTACTGAGATTATGATACAAACTCAATGGTTCCATCCCCGAGGTAAAACTGAAGCAGTACGCTACAAGCACAGGCATTTTCGCGATTACAGAAATCTGTTGATCCTTCGTAGGAAGATCCAGTTCTGTTGCTCCCAAAGCTGAAACCGCAGTCCTGAGAACGTCCATAGGATGAGCGGCCGGATTCAATTTCCCCACGAGGTCATACACACTCGATGGTACCTGGGACCGCGCTTTCAATTGGGCAGAAAAATCCTTGAGTTCGTCTTTTTTCGGCAATCGTCCATTCAAAATAAGGAAAGCAGCTTCTTCGAAATTCGCATTATCAAATATCTCGGATATAGGGTATCCGCGATAAGTTAGAGCTCCATCAGACTCACTCTTTGCAATACTCGTTTCGGTGACGGCAACCCCGTAGAGTCCGCGAGCAACTCTCACTGGTGAAGTCGGTTCGGGCATATATCTGAATTCACTTTGATACGATATTAAGTATCCCTAGAGAGAGTTTTTGCCCTCTTGTGGATATTCATGTCGAGTTTCTCATAGAAATGATATCCTGAAAGCTTGTAGAATTCTTCCCTAGTCATCATCTTGTTCAAAATTGCATTCTGTGAACCATTCTTCGAAAGTTCTTTGAACGTAAGCTCGACAGCTTTCATAGCCATTCTGAATGCCGTGACTGGAAATAGCACAAATTTGTAATTTAGTTTGGAGAACTGCTGCACCGTGAGATAAGGCGTCTTTCCGAATTCGGTCATGTTTGCGATGAGGGGTGCTCGCACCTGCTCTGAAAATCTCGCGAAATCCGACTGGGATTCTAACGCATCCGGAAAGATTACATCCGCACCGGCCTTGAGATACAATTTCGATCTGCGTATCGCGCTCTCAAGTCCCTCGACTGCAGTCGCGTCAGTTCTAGCAACTATTACTATCCCATTCCTAGAAGCCTCTTTCGCAGCTATGATCTTTTTCACCATTTCTTCCTTGGGGACAACTTCCTTGCCCGAAAGATGTCCGCATTTTTTGGGCATGACCTGATCCTCAATCTGAATAGCTGCAGCTCCCGCCCTCTCGAGTTCCTTCACCGAGCGAGAAACATTGAATGTTTCGCCGAATCCAGTATCAGCGTCTACTACTAGTGGGAGGTCTACGACTGCAGTAATCATAGTAACAGCCTCAGCCACCTCTGACATCGTGGTCACGCCCAAATCAGGAAGCCCTAGTAGATTTGAAAATCCTGCCCCTGAGAAATATAGACTCTTGAACCCGGCTGCTTGAGCGATTAAAGCAACTGACGGACTGAAAACACCCGGTACAGTTACTGTCTGTTTGCTTGAAATTAGCTGTCTTAGTTTCGAAATGTTATCCAAAGGCATATTCGGCACTTAGGTCAACTTTGATCAAATATATCTCCATTGGTTCGTGTCCTCAAGAGAAGTGGGAAGTAGCCCGTTTTCTCGTGCAGATTTACAATTCGTCCTTTCCGCTAATCTCCGGGAGCACCGACAACTTTAACCCTCAAATATTTGTGGATAGTGGAGAATGGCTTCGATCAGGGTATATGATGACGGATCTTCTCCCGTTCTTGGAAAAGGCCTAGAGCCTCCGTTCAAGCAGGGCGAGTTTTACGTATTTGAAGTTCCAGATGACATTGCTAGATATTGGAACAAACAGTCTCCTGCAAGAAGAATAGAGCTTTCAAAACAATCAAGAAAGGAAAACAGAGACATCAGACAGATCCTAGATGGATTTGTTCACAAACCAGCTCACACAAAGTAGAATTTCGAGATTGCGATGACAGTGCCGAAGAAGAATGGAAACTCCTTGTTTCGAGCAGCAGGGAAGCTCAAGAGAACCAAGCGAGCAGGATGGGTGAAGAAGGCAGGCATTAAAGACGGCGAATCGGTTGCGGATCACAGTTTTCGCATGGCAGTCATCGCCGCATATCTCGGAGAGCTCATGAATTTGGATGGAAACAAGTTGATTACCATGAGTCTTTTGCATGATTTGGCGGAGAGTAGGATTGGCGACCTAACTCCAGATCAGAAATTATCTGAACGGCAGCACCGCAAGATGGAAGACAGAGCCATGAAGGAGATAATATCCACGCTTCCAAAAAAGCCTAGAAAGAGATTCATGAAGTATTGGAATGAATTAATCGAAAGAAAATCAGATGAAGCAAAGCTGACTTGGGAAATTGATAAACTGGAGATGGGTCTTCAAATGAAGGACTACACTGCGATTGGTGTTACTAAGGAAGTACTTGCAGAATTTGATCCGTCAAGCAGTCTATCAAAGAAAACCAAGGAGATATTCGCAGACTATTCCTAAGATACTCTATTAACCTCAAGTTCAATCTCAGTCGAGAATTTTTCTCCCTTTCTGATTTCGATCTCGTGAAATGGAAGTATTGAGATTCCCTGCATTGTTTTCTCTATGCCCTTCTCTGACTGAGAGACTGTCCATGTGGGGACAGTGGCTACGCTGAAACTTTCCGGCGTGGTAAGCTCGAGGCTTATCCCAATCTCAGGA
This sequence comes from archaeon, assembly GCA_021792315.1. The sequence goes on along the minus strand of JAJYUX010000156.1, from coordinate 483 downwards.
TATGAAATGAGGGCGGCTCCAGAGGTACTGGATTTTGCAACTGAGTGATCGTGAATGAATTTGGAGTCTGCGAGACACCCCACGTTAATCTCGGGAACGAATTTGCAAGAGAGAGGTTGGCTAGATGAAATAGAGTAGCTTACCGAAATCTTCGTTGAACTTGGTCTGACAGAATAGGTCTTTTTGAGGTAGATTCTGTTGTGGTCGTTGTCGGCGACGCGCCTTAAGATAACTTCTGTGCTGTCTGATCCGTAAACAGACTGGCAGTCATACATTTGTCCCGCGAATGAAGCTAATTCTCTGAAATCTTGGTGAGAAAAGGACTCTGGGCTCACTTTGCCAATGAAGAAATAATCCATGAAGGAGGTCTTTTCGTGACGATCGTACGTCAAGAGATCCTTCAGCCCATTGTCCATTGCTAGAGGTGCATCATGAATCGACCTGACGCGCTTTCTGCTTGATGAATTTTTCCGGCGGTGCAAT
>JAJYUX010000155.1 GCA_021792315.1 archaeon | reverse complement strand
AGCAAGTACTAATAGTTTGTTCATGGGATTAATTCACTTTAACCAAATGTTTGTTGCACATCAAGAAGAATAGTTCGAGTTTTGCATTCCGTATCTGTAATATCTTATGATGTTACGACATAGACGTATATACTAAGTAATACCTATTACAACGTAGTGAAATACAATGTCTTCAACCACAACAATACCCACAGAAACAACTGCTCAAACTAAGATGTCCGACATATTTGAGACATCCAAATCAAACGGAGAGTTCAAGACTCTAATGCAAGCGGTCGAAAAGGCAGGCCTTGCAGAGTCTCTAAAATCGAGCGGACAGTACACTGTCTTTGCACCAACAGACGAAGCATTCAAGAATCTTCCAGCTGGAACATTAGATGCATGGATGAAAGACCTTCCAAAGCTAAGAAGCATCCTGAACTATCATATAGTTGACCGAAAGATCAATGCGAAGCAGATAAACGATATGACTATGGATGGAAGGACTCCAACTCTGAATACACTCCAGGGATCGGCGATCACGATCAAGACAAATCTGACACAACAAAGCTGGGTGACCTCGAAATACTCAGTCTACGCAAACGATGCGAAGATAGTTAGACCAGAGATCGAGACGACGAACGGCATAATCCAAGTAATCGATAGAGTACTGCTGCCTGTGTCTTCTTAGGAAGATACAAGGTATCTCTTCTTGATCGATGATAGAACAGTTTGACTTTGCCTAATTCAGCTGTTCTTCAGATCGAACCTATCTCTTACACCAAGCGCTCCTAGCCACTGTGGTTAGGATCCGCTTTTTCTTTAAATCGGCAGCAGCACGGTGAAAATAACAGTAACATAGATCGTAATCACTCTGCTCTCTTGCAAAGCCTCCACGTTACTGATTTCAAGAATATGTAATGTCACGTCCATCCCAAAGCAGCGCAATACATGACCGCGTGAAAAGCGTCCGACCTGTCTCCCCACGACCGCACTTCATTGATTATTTTTTCAATCATCTTTTGATCTTGCAACTTGCGGTCGCCGATAACGGTTTTAGACAGTTGTCTGCGAATGACTCCGACGTAAGCGTCGGCAAAGCGTCTTGTCTCCTCAAGCGTGCCATAATATTCTGCGGCGACAGCGTGTCCTTCCGTCTTCTTGAATCCAGATTCCAAGAGTAGATGACGAAGATTTCTGGAGTAGAAAGGGCTGCCACCGTTCTGCTCAATTATCTTGATGAGCAGCTTTGTAGCTTTCTCCAAGAGTGGTGTAGGTGGAGAGAAAAAGAAACTTCCAAAGTCGTCGTCAAAGACTCCTATCACACCGCCCGGTTTCTTCAAGACCCGCCGCATCTCCTTCAACGCTTTGGGTGGGTCATTTACGTGCATCAATAATGTGTGAGCCAGCACCGCATCAAACGTTGAATCTGGAAATGGTAGTTGGTAAACACTCGCCTGCTTGAACCTGACGTTTTTTACTCCGTGCCTTACTGCCTCGGACCGAGCAAAATTCAATTGCTCATTATCAAGATCAATTCCGACAACGTTTCCTGGGTCCACAATTCTGGAAAGATCTAGTGTAATCGAGCCAACGCCGCAGCCGCAGTCAAGCAAATTCATTCCCAGTCTGAGATGAGGGATAAAGAATCCGACCCAATCGATGGCAGTGCGTTGTCCCAGATACTTGCGTTGGGCATCTGTGTCACCAACGGTATAGAACTCTGCACTTTTCGCCCCGTGTTTGCTCAAAATGTCTTCAAAGCCTTTGGAGACTCGTGCAGAGAGTCTAGGTCACCGCTGACACTTGTCGGGAGGAACTCTGCATTTCATCTACACTATAGCTTTTGCCCCCCCTTAAACTTAAGTCGCGCTATTGTGCTAGGTGGGCTTTGATGAGGCACTGTACTTCCCAGCTTGATGACCAATAGTGAAAAATTCGATAAGCCACTCAATCAAGCAGCAAGATGGACAATCAGGGAGAGATAGGGCTTTCGCCATGTCAACCCTTTCGCTTAGAATTTGAGCCGAGAGGCAATAAGCTATGAAAGGTCAATCGCGTTGCTCATTTTAAGACAAGCAACGACATTGTCAGAGTCGGCAACGACCCTGAACGTTTCGTAGCATTTATCGCAATGAGCCTTCAATACAAATCATGAGCTGCCTTTGTAAGGTCGTTGTCTTTAACCATCTGACTGAATGACATTTCATAACAAGTATTGCCACAGTACGGACAGTGTTCGTGTGGCATGCCTGCACTAGATTATTTTGGAAAACACGTCAATCTTTCTACTTGTGGCTTTAGGTAAATGTTAGGCCTTCAACAAAAGGAATTGGGGATTAATCCAGTTGGACTTGCATGAACGAGATCTACTACTCCTGATAATAGCAATGCTGCTCATAGTATCCGGATCACTCCGCGATGGAATTTGCTCACATTATTGCAATCAATTCGTAAAGAGTCCTTTGAGTATGGGCCTTGAGTTTTTCTTTATAGACCTGAACGCTTGATCTTTGAGCAGTGCTGAGCTCGGGCGAGTCGAGGGCTAGAATTATCTTGTCGATCCTTTCGACAGTTTCTTGAATGTAGGCCTTTGGATTAGTTCCCAATTCTTTTCGCATAGTTTCTTTGAACAACATTTCAAAGAGAAATTACACTTGACGCTACGAAAAGCTTTTGGGAAAAGAGGACAGCGGCGGAAGCCTCTAACATAAAGTGAGAACCAAAAATAGAATTAGATAAAGGAGCGTTATTAACTCTGAAGTGGATCGCACTGGAATGAATTCTATTCTACAACGTCAGCCATCTTTAAGGGCGCAACTTGTCGGGCGCCGCAGATTTGAACCTTCAAGGAACAACACTCGGCCTTGGCGCTTATACTTGAAGTAAACCTCCCTTCCTCCGGTTCAGTTCTTTGGAAGGGATTCGAACTCATGACTGCCCTCGTCGCAGAATCAGATTGTAAATTTTGAAAACTGTATCCTTCATGGGCTAAACGTCATCATCCAATAGAAGTATTTCCGTATCATAGCAGCAAGCCGTGCAGCAATGTCTTTTGCAGATGTTCGTC
>JAJYUX010000154.1 GCA_021792315.1 archaeon | reverse complement strand
ACGAGTTGTTGAAAATCGATTTGATGCATTGCAAATTCCTCTACGACGGGGTGAAGGAAAGGAAGTGTTGGTTCGATCCCAAGCGATTTTGCCAGAGGTATGGAAGAAAAATGCATCACTTCCCAAAGATGAGACAGGATTTCTCTCGCTTTATCTTCAGGTTGCTTGAAAACAAAGTTGTATCCACCAAAGAGTTCATCAGATGCGTCACCAGTCATTATCTTCGAATAGTCCTGAGATTTTGCTCTCTTCATTCCTATGTATGATACCACGCTGTTTCTAATCTCCATGGGATCAAATGATCTCAAGACTGAGACGACTTCCGGAAGTTCTCTCTCTATTTGCGAGATGTCGACAATCTCTATCTGATGAGGAATATTGAGATGAGAAGAAATCAACTTTGAAAATTCGAGATCAGGGGACGGTGCCCCCTTGAGAGTTACTGTAAAAGCCTTGAACTTTGTGTCAATTTGAAGAATTGACTTTGCAACTGCGGCTATTATGCTCGTATCCAACCCGCCAGAGAGAAGAATCGAATCACCCATTGTTTCAGAAACAGCCTGAACGACCCTCTCTCTAAGTTCAAGGGCCAGAGTTGAAGATTCTTTCAGCAAGGTAAGATCGTCCTGCTCTTTCTATTGATTCATGCGGGAGTGCAGGTAGGATTGTAGTTAGCATCGACACTGCAATAGGTCCAGGCAAAGATCGAGTCGTTCTGAACAGTAATTTCATCGGGTCCTATCGGCGAAATCTGCCAGGAGGATGTAGCAGTGTAATTCCACAGGAACCAAAATTTTGTGTTGGAATTTTGTATCCCTCCTATTCCCGTAACGAAATGCGAATTGTATTCACAGCAGGTAGCATTGACATTCCCATTAGCAACCAGAAGCGTAACTGTGTAGAGATTCCAGCCGGGGTGAATCTTTGTGTTGTTGTACCATTGATGGGTTCCATTACCATAGTCGATCAACATATCTGTAAGATATTTCACATTCAGCTCTTTCAGCTGAGCAATGTATTTTTGATTTTGAGACTGTGTTTGACTGTTCTGATAGTAGTAAAAAGCAGCTACTCCCGAGACGATGACTATGATTGCGATTAATACAGAAATTATTCCATAAAAAGTACTTTGTTTTGGCATTTTATTTCAAATCACTTTTTCCTATATTTGCGTCGTAGGTGATTTGGTCCCGCTTGTCGTAATGTCTCCCTTTGCTTTCATGGAGAGCCTATCGCGCTGCCCTCCAAAGACTCGCAAAAAGTAGACAATGATGACTGGGGCTACGGCGGAACCTAGAACGAAGTCACCAAGTTCGTGGAACACCATGAATGGAATCCCGAATCCTTCGTAGTAGAGTAGCGCGGCGACCGTGACATGTGGCCACACGATTAGGATTCCAGTTCCAAAATTGGTCGCAGTGTCCCAAAGGAATGCGCAGACCGCAAGAATGGAGCCGAAGAATATGTTCAATGACGATATAGGTCGGAGGTCATGACCCCATATCTTTGAAGCACCCCAGCCAGCAAACGCATAGATAATGTTTGCAGCTACGAGAAACGGGATGATTAGTCCTCCAAATCCGTCCGGACTGATTGTTCCCCAGATCAACTCTGTGAGTATTGCCACTGCTGCCCCTATTTTGAATCCGAATGCATAGGACGAGGAAAATGTCAGAGTGAAGACGAGCTTCACATTAGGAATCGGAAGCATTGCGTAATCAGTGACTATCGCAAGAGAGGTGAAGAGTGCAATGATCGAAAGCTTCTGCGTTCCGTTCATGGTGGCCGGTTGGCTAATCCAGCCAGCTCCTTAAGGATATCGAAATTCTGGCCAATTGAACCGCTAGCGAGGCTCGAATTCGTTCGAATTAAGGTTCATCAAACCTTACAGGGACGATATCCGCGAAATAGAAACCATCCCTTTCCACTATATCCCCAACCCTGATGTCTATCTTCGACTTGAATATTGGACCATCATAAACAAAAGTATGAAATTCGCCGTTCTCACCACAAGGATCGACACTTTCTGGAATCTCTGTGAGGAATTGTTTGTCGTAATCTCTGCCGCAGAAGCTCGGATCAAGTTTCTTTGGATCGATTGTACAAATTATTGCCTTGAAACGCGATTCTATGAAGAATCTAGCCAGCTCTTTTGTATTCTTTCCCCAAATTGGAAACACGCAACGAAATCCATTACTTCCAAGGAATTTTTCCCTGTAGGCTCGGATGTCTTCTAGAAAAAGATCTCCAAATATTATGTTGGAGGTTCTTTCCTTTTCCTTGCATTTTGTTAGAGATTTGACCATCTCAATCTGGTAGATTTCATTTGTCGCCTTGCTTGGAATCCACACTTCTTCAACCGGAATTTCTAGAGATCTGGATTGTGCTATCAGGAGCTCCTGTCGAACGCCGTGCATACTGATTCTATCATACTTTATTGTTAAAGTAGTGAGCAATGCCTTAATTTCAAAATTAGAGTATTTCTCATTATTTAGTATCTCGTAGAGACATAGTGAGCTATCTTTTCCTCCGCTCCAAGATAGGAGAGCGTACTCATGTTTTGCCATTGACTGTGCCGAATCTTGCTGTTTTGGAATTATTAACCGATCCTTGTTGAGCCTTCTAGCTACTAAGAACTTGGCAAACTTTATCAGGACTCTTTCTTGGTGGCTGAAAGGCCTCTCTTTCAACCGGTCTAGTTCGCATTTGAGCCTCTTTTCGTAGTGGTGCGTCGTTCATATTATGTAAAAGCCGAGTAGGATTTGAACGCATGGGATAAGGCGTCAAGGCCGGGATTTGAATCAGGAATTAAGTTCGTTTTTCTGACTTTTCAAGACTTATTAGAGTCGGAGCGATCTTGTCCACTTGCGACTGGAAATGAAAGTACCCAAATGTGGAGAAAATACTATCGTCGTTAGTCTGCAGCCAAGGGTACCCAGTCCGATAATCGGCACGAGCCCCACCGGGCCCGCTCACACCGTCTGACCGAGTCCTTTGCTTCCTCCGTTAAATGTACTGCACTTCTTGCCAAGGAGGTGTTCTGAAGGTGCAAACTTC
>JAJYUX010000153.1 GCA_021792315.1 archaeon | reverse complement strand
TTCATTGCCAAGTTCTTTCTTCAGGGAATCGTGGATTGCTCGTTCGGAAACTTCGTCTATCTTAAGGGTCATATCCCCTCCCACACCGCGTTTTACTACCTTCCGCCGACTCGCAAAATCATAGTTGGCAAGTATCGCCCCCTTTCCAGCTCGGGCAGCCTCGTGAAGTACTCGATCCCATGGAACCTTCTGCGTCATTCAAGAACTCGCCTCGAAGTAATTGTTCACATGATTTGGGTCAAAACGCCCAGCGTCAAGGACATTTGTAGCGAAATTGAATATCTTTCGTCTGACTTCAGAGGAAATGGAAGGATACCAGACCGGTGAAGCGATTACCAAGCATCTGAAGGTGTAGAAGAGAGGCATTGCTTCCAAGATCTCCTGATCATTCGAACCGGACAGATATGAACCTAGAAACTCATCGAAGAGCGCCTTGAATTCTCCGCTTAGATTTCCATATTTTCTGAGCGACGAAAAGATGTAGTTGATCGACATACCGCAGATGTCGTCGGCCGGCTCCCCCCATTCACCTCTGCTCCTGTCAAGTAGGCGGAACTTCTCTGGATGTTTCAAATCGGTAAAGAGTACATTCCAAGGGTGAAAATCGCCATGGATTTGCGACAATCTTGAAACGTTCTTCTTGAGCTTCCAGCGATGACGCACGCATTTCTTCTCTAGCTCCTCAAGTTCGTTCTCCTTGAGATAGTCGACCCTTTTCATCGGATAACTATCATCTAGACCAAAAACGCATTCGCCGTGGCCCACAGTATCCCTGATTTTTCTAACGTAGAGTTCGGATTCTTCACTTCTTGTGTTCTTCTTGCTGTGAATTCGCACCAAGTATTCTGCTAGTGCTCTTGCTCTAATGGTATCATATTCTTCTAACTTCCCCGTGGCGTATACTCTCTCAAGATCCTTGTAATATTCTACTCCCTCGATCATCGGCCGAAGCAAGAAGAACTCATCGACATCTCCGAGTGTTACCAGTGAGGAATCTCTTTTCCTGAATGCTCCGAGATCATGGACTCGGCAGTGATAGGGAAGTCTGTTCCAAGTGTCGTAAGCCATCACTAGATTTTCGACACGATCACTTCTGTAATCATGCCCAAAGCCGTTCCCTATTCGCATGGTCGAGAGTATAAGTTTCCTCTGTCGTTTGCCTGCGTTATAGACAATAAGATAGGGTACGCCGTATCCAAGTTTCTTCACGTCTGAATTATCCGACTTTGCACCGTACGAATTCAATGGACCGAAATATGCAACCCTTGCTCGGGATTTGGAAATTCCAGAAAGGTACTTTTCAACCTGCGCTTTGGTCGGAATCCTCAAGATGTGTTCTCAGACAAGGAGAACTCTGTTGGTATTTTAAACTCGACTAAAGCGATTCCCTCGATGCGAGAGAGGACTAAACCTATGTTTCATTCGTGAAATTTCTACTTTCGGCCGCTATCTCAACAAGAACAAATCAAAAAACTAAAACGGATTCGCTCAATTCGCTTCATTTCAGAGACAAATTGGAATTCAACGAAGTCGTAATGAAAAGGAGGATGGTAAGAAATTTTACGGCTGATCCGGTTTCAGATTCAGATCTCAAGCATATTCTCGAATTGGCGTTGCATGCACCCAGCGCAGGCTTTAGTCAGGGATGGTCATTTCTGGTTGTGCACGACGAGGGCAGAAGGAAAGAGGTGGGACGAATTCAGGGGGAGAAGGAATATGATGTCACTGGTTTCGGAAACTTCGTCTCGAAGGCTCCCATTCTCATTGTTGTTTGCACCAGCGAGGATGCTTATCATAAGCGATATAGAGAATCTGACAAAGTAAATCAAGACGGAAGCGAGATTGAATGGCCCACACCCTATTGGATCTTCGATGTGGGTGCGTCAACGATGATAATGCTACTTGCCGCAGTGGACTTGGGCTATTCTGCCGCTTTTACTGGTGCTCCAAATACTGCAGGCTTGGAAATTTCTGGAAATACCGAGCGCGTACCATCCAGTGGGTGTAATTTCTATCGGACGTGGCGCCAACGATAAGAAATCTCCATCATTGAAAAGAGGGAGAAAGGGAATAGATCAAGTGGTCCATTTTGAAAAGTGGTAGCTGCTCGATTCATCAAGCAGGATAAGTAAAGACTTGCAAATTCTGATCGCAACTTAGGATGATCTGGACAACCACTTTCGATTGTCCCATGACACGATCTTCGTCGGCTTGAACTCTACTACAACGCGATGTTCTTTTCCGTACGTTTCCTGCCAGCTTTTTGGAAATCTGTTTGTGTCTCTCACGGTGTGATACTTTTGGAAGAGCGCGTCAAACACCCGCTTGCGAAGAACTTTGTCTGTATCAACTATTTTCGCCAGTCCCTGAATCATTACTCCCCTAAGCTCTGTGTATTTGTCGCCGTCTTCTACTACTGCACAGGCCTCCGGTTTCTTCAGGATATTCTTTATTTTCTTCTTGTAGGGCTGAGCTCTGAAATAGATCTTATCATCTATGACGATGTACCAGACCGGCGCGGCATGTGGGAAACCAAAGGAATCGAGAGTGCATAACACCATCTTGTAGTGATTCCGTACAAACGTCCACGCTTCCGCTTGCTTCATAGGCAGATATTGGGATCTGCGCGATTTCCCTATACTGCGTTGTATCTTTGAATACATACAGGGCTCTTCCTCATGTAGTGGAAAAAGTTGCAGAAAGTGTCACATGTCTCTGTTAATAGGTTTTCTTCATTGACGAAAAAAGGACAAATAGGTTACTCGAAGATTCGTATTTCGAGTATTTGTTTGAAGTGTAGGAAGCCTCGGCTCGCGTGCCCTGTCTCTCGAAAGCGTCACTCGACACTATTGTAGCCGCGTGAAATTGGCCTGCCTTCTCATCTAGATTCTGCGCGGAAACTTCTATGTCAGGTGATCCCGACCTACAACGAAGCTGACAACATAACGCGCGTTGTCGAGAGAATCCAATCAGTCAGAGACAAGCTTCCTCTTGAATGCAGACTCTTGATAGTAGATGACAACAGTTCGGATGGAACGGCCGAAAAGGTCAAGTTGCTCCAAAGCAGGTACGACAACATTACGCTCTT
>JAJYUX010000152.1 GCA_021792315.1 archaeon | reverse complement strand
GCTCTTCTCCCATCGACCGCAGGAGGAGTGGCGCTTCCGGGAAGGGCAAGCCCAAGAGCTTCCGAGAGACAGGCCATCGTATTCGCAGTGTACAGGCCTCCGCAAGATCCAGCTCCGGGGCAGGACGCGTCTTCCACGCGCTTCAAATCTTCAGCCGACATCTTGCCTCCCTCGAAGGCTCCAACTGCTTCAAACACGTCTTGAATGGTCACATCCTTGCCATCAAGACAACCTGGCATTATTGTTCCCCCATAGACAAATGCTGACGGGAGGTTGAGCCGCGCCATGGCAAGCATTATTCCGGGGAGGCTCTTGTCGCAGCCAGCGATCCCGACAAAACCGTCGTACATATGTGCTCTAATCATCAATTCGACAGAGTCAGCGATCACTTCCCTGCTAACCAAGGAAGACTTCATCCCTTCCGTACCCATGGCTATCCCGTCGCTCACGGCTATGGTGACAAACTGTCTTGGTGTGCCACCAGCAGCTACTATGCCTTCAGACGCCTTGTTTGCAAGCTGGTTCAGGTGAACGTTGCAAGGCGTAGCCTCGTTCCAGGTGTTTGCTACACCAATCAAAGGCTTTACGAGATCCTGATCACCTAGGCCCATCGCTTTGTAATACGCCCTGTGCGGAGCGTTTTTTGGACCCTGCAGTACCTTGCTGCTTGCAAGCTTTTTTCTGTGAGTTGAGACTGTTTTTTGCGCCACGTGGCTGACCCGAAGTAGAACACGTCTCGGCCGACTTTTAAGCAGATTGAGGCATGCTGTATTTTAGAGATGCATACATGTTCTTCTAACTGCATACATTCTGAATGGTACGGCCGAGTTAGCAAACACGAATCCGGTGGGGCTTGGATACACCGTCTGACTGGGCCCTGAATTCTGTTTCATTCTTTAGAGCGTTTGATGACCCAATCATGTTTTATTCCGTTGCACTTCTCAAATTTAAAGTTTGAATAAAGTAGCGGTCAATTTCAAACCCAAGAAATCCGTACTAATGCCCCGCAAAGCCCCGTGTTTAAACAAACTCATGCCCTTAAAACTCTCTCTTTGGCTTCCAGTACATTCATGAACGGTGGTACCAAACTTTCTAGCTCACACCGAGCATCAAGTCAGTCAAATTTTCTCGCTTAAATTCGGTCAAGTTTGCTGCCCTCTATTCAGTCTGCGGTAAGACATAACCATGAAGAACAGTCCACACACTAGGATCAAAAATTGCAGGAATATCAAGATCTGCCGTTCGGTGGGTGATTGGAGCAGATAGCTCATTGTTAGAACACTTGCAATTACCTGAATAAATCCTGCTGCATATCCAATTCTGTCAAACATCGAAATCTTCCGCACTCTAGAGTTCATTGCTACTCTCTCATTCTCCAACGTCTTTCATTCATGACGTTCAGCCAAAGTAATTCTATAGCTGTTTGCTTCCTTTCCTCCCCCTCCGATTTTGAAGCGTTCTTCAGTTTCTCCCTGCTGTAACCGTAGATAATCACGACAGTAGCTAGTACCCCAGCGAGAAAGATTGCGACGCTCACAGCAAGCCAGAACAAAGTGTGTGAAAATACGTACGGGAATATGAAGAAAAGTAGTGTAGCCCATGGTAGCAAAATTCCAGCGCTCCTCCATCCCCTGAGCTCAAGCGTGAAGTGGAAAAAGTCTCGCAGAAGACCTGTCTTCTTTGCACTGCTTCTATCAAAACGTTCGTTTCCTTCAACCATGGTGTTAATGCCTAACCTTTTCTCACAAGACTGAGATGCCTGCTATGAGAACAGGCAAAATCTGGTTTTACAGTCTTTAGATGAATTGTTCTAGTAGTATTTCTCAACAAACGTGGTCATTGCGAAGAGCTACTTTCGATTCTGTTTACGGTCCTGGGTTCTGTTTCTTTATCAGGTGAATCCCTCAGAGTTTCATTTCGGGTGAAGAATTAGAATAATGCAGGGCGTTCACAGCCAGTAATTCCGTATCGCCAGGAAACACCGATTCCAAAGGGAACAATCACACAACTAGGAGAACGGAAAAAGTGTACGCCGCAGTTAAGACACCCACCCGAAGACTCGGCAGGTGCGATCGGTGCAACAGAAACTATGAGGGCTATTGCAATAGCTATGGCAATCATAGTTCTTCGTTTCATTAATTACGCTTCGAGCTGCTGTCTCTTAACTCTAGTCAATTCTTACCTTCTGAGATTTCTGCTCTCTGAGTTCGAATCATTCCTTCTGACGCCTCGTGAGGCTTCCCAAAGTTGTAGCGAATTCTTTGACCTTCAGCTATGGCAGATTCAAGAGACGTAATTGTGTGATTCCAGAGAGTCACATACTTTCATGTTGGTAGCATCTGAATCAGAGAGTAATCCATCCAAAAAAGCTAGAAAGGCACTTGGCTATACAGACGTGAACCCATACGGATGGAACTTGTGAATTGATTTTGGTGAATTGTCTAAGAAACCCGCAAGCTATTCTGCTTCCAGCCAACGACTACCAGTTTTTAGATTCGAGTAGGCGAATGTTAATTACGCTTATACTCAACGTTCATATAAGATAGAATGCCAATCATCAGTCAAAGCATGCAGCATTCGAGAACGTTTACGGTCAGGTTGAAAAAAGACTCAGACTCGGGATGGTTCGCAATTCGTTGCGTCGAATTGCCTGAGGCAATCAGCCAAGGCAAGACCGAAGAGGAAGCACTAGAGAATATCAAGGAAGCCATCGAGCTTGTTCTTGAGGAATACGATGAGCAAGCCAGGAAAGAAGGCGGCAGGCTGACTGAAATTACCATCTGACAAGCTTCCTGCTATCTCTGGAAAGGAACTCATCAAAATCCTATCAAAATTAGGGTTTACGCCAGCGCGCCAAAAGGGTAGCCATGTTTTCCTTCGGCATCCTGATGGGCGAAGAACGGTCGTACCCTTACATCAAGAAATCAACAAATCCACACTCGTGGACATCTTATCTCAAACAAAATTAAGCAGAGAAGAGTTTCTCAAACTCTTATGAGTACACATTACCATTCTGGAGTAATCCTTCGAGGAGAATAACTAAGGCACGAGTTCAGACAGACGTGTATCAATCACGGACATGATTTGCATTCCCTAA
>JAJYUX010000151.1 GCA_021792315.1 archaeon | reverse complement strand
ACCAAAAGAATGAGAATCAACACATTTGGCGCGATTAGGACCAAGAAACTCCACGGAGAGAAGATAGTTGCAACACTGATTCCGAAAAGATCCTTTGCATCAAGTACGGAATAAGGTCTCATTATGATGATGTATGCTATTACAAAGAAGCAATAGGCGACAATCGTTAGGAGAATCCACGAAAGAGCTCTGCTCTTCCAGATTCGCTTCAACAGCGAGCTGACATCAGATTCTCTATTTTCAAGATAGATTCCAATTCCCGTGATCAAAAGCAGTATCACGAAGAACTGCTCAAGTATGTTGGTTGCCAAAACATACGTGAAGACTGTTTCCCGAATGTTTGTTAGAACCTTCATGGCTTCAAGAGAAATTCGGCATAACCCAACGATGAAAGCAACTATCAAAACTCTGCGAACCGCAGGATACGCCGAAGTAGTCCTGGAAAACACAAGATAGCAGGAGAATATCCCAATTAACAAAGCCCCAAAGTAAAGTACAGAGTGTATTGCCGGCAGCTCAAGCATGGGCTATTCTGAACATGATGCCACAATGCGAGTATATAGCAACATTAATGCAGTTAAGATCCCCTGATTCCTATATTCATCAATATAGTATGCAGATTTCCAGTGAAAAGCAACTATTACCAACCCCTCCCCGCCATGTCATTATCTCTATTGCACTATAGGCCGAAAATATTATTCATACCAAACGGATTTATCCAAATCATGACTACAAAACTCGGCCGTCAGAATGATGGCAATAGTTCTCAACAGATGCGAATTGTGCAATGCCCCGATTGATGTTGATAGCATAGCCTATTTTAAACTCAACGACACGACAGACAGGTTCGATTTGGAATGCGAGATCTGCCATCTGATAGAGGAAATGGAACCGCAAAGTCTCACTCTTTGATAGGTCCAGAAAGACCTTAGACAATCGGACTGTGGATCGTTGGTACTAATTTCGATTCTCATTTAATGATCTGAGCATTGGTTTCCTCTTTTCACTTCACAAATGGTATTACATACATCGTTACGAATTGTTGCGAATAAGACTTGTCGTACGATAACGATACTCAAATGAAAATGGATGAAATGTTGGAGTCGGAAAAAATCGAAGCGATAATGCGAGCTGCACGGCCTCAAGTATCCGTGATCGGAGTTGGGGGAGCGGGATGCAACATCGTTTCATGGGTCAAAGAGAGAAAGGGTGGAGTTTCTGGCGCTAAATTAATTGCAGCCAATACTGATGCAACTCACCTTAGTATTGTGAGGGCAGATCGACGAGTTCTGCTTGGGGAGAAGACAACCAAAGGAATGGGTGCTGGGGGATATCCACAGAAGGGTGAGCAAGCTGCAAGGGAATCACTTGAACAAATAAAGCGGGACGCCGTAGGATCTAACATAATTTACGTTGCAACAGGTTTAGGTGGAGGAACGGGAACGGGCGCATCCTGGGTCATCGCAAACGCTCTGAAACCAACAGGTGCACTTATGATTGGCGTAGTAACTTTACCTTTTGCGGTGGAGCGTTTCCGTTACAACAACGCAAAGGTTGGTCTCCAGAAACTGAAAGCACAATGCGATACTGTTGTTGTGCTGGATAATACAAAGCTAGCGAAGGTCGCAGGTGATCTCCCTCTGAAAGAGGCACTGGGCGTCGCAAATGAGCTTGTTGGCGAATTTGTGAAAGGCATTACAGAGACAATAACCACTGCAAGTTTGATCAATATAGATTTCGCAGATTTGAGAGCTATCATGGAGAAGCGTGGCATTGCAGCGATGGGCGTGGGTGAAGCTGATGGCGAAGATAGAATAGAAAGAGCAGTCCAGTCTGCGCTGGATGCCCAGCTTCTCGACATCAAGGACACTACCAAGGCATTTGGTGTCTTGATTCACGTAACTGGAGGTGAAGACATTACACTTGATGAGGTGACCCAAGCTGGTGAGATGGTTACTAGATCTCTTCCACCAAAGGCACGAGTTGTCTGGGGAGCCAGAGTTGATGCATCACTTCAGGGAAGGGTCAGAGTGATGGTCGTCTTGACTGGAGTCGAAAGTACATTCCTAGCTGAACAGCCGTCAGCGGTAGCTCGTCTCCTTCGTGCAAAGAACTAAAAATAGAATTTCTGCCGGGGAACAATTCCGCCCGGCAGAGTCTCTCGTCTTCTCACCAGAGAGTTTCTATCGCAGGACCTCGAGATCCAAATTCTGCAACTGAAACTCGTCCTAGAGTTCGTGCGGTTTCCCACTCGGGCTCTATGATCGGAGCGTTTCTCCATTCCGGCTCAATTATGGGTGACTTTCGTACTGACATGGCAGTCTCCAAAGATGGAGACTCGGTATTTAACTCAAATCTGGATTCTGGTTATAGATGAATGATCGATCTGGAAGTAGAGCTGAGAAGATTCGAACAGGTTCACTATTTGCAAATATACCTGACGCTGGCCAAGTGAATTAAATTAGATCTACGCGATTCGACGGCATCGAAGCGTTGAAAACTAAAGACATGTATCTCAATTTGCTTCTTCAGCAATCGGCCTTCCGGTCATCGACTTTGGTTCAGGAATGCCCAGTATCTTCAATATACTTGGTGCGATGTCGATGAGCCCAGGATTATTCGCTCCAGTCATGAGCTTCCACCGCCTAGATGCAATAATCAGAGGGACGCGATTTGATGTGTGAGCTGTGTGAGGCTGTCCAGTTACCCCATCAACCATCTTCTCTGCGTTGCCATGGTCTGCGGTGACGACGAGCGTCAGATTCTCTGAGTATCGTCTCCATTCATTGATGACGGAACCCAAGCAGGCGTCAACAGTCTCAACCGCTTTGATTGTCGGTGGCAATTTCCCCGAGTGACCAACCATGTCTGAATTGGCAAAGTTCACCAATATGAAGCCATATTTCTTCTTCGCTATTGCTCTAATTGCTTCCGTGGCAATCTGACGAGCGCTCATTTCAGGACTCAAGTCGTATGTTACAACTTTGAGCGAAGGTATCATTATCCTGTCCTCTAGTTTTCTTGGCTTCTCCACCAAACCGTTGAAGAAGTAGGTCACATGAGCGTACTTCTCAGTTTCCGCAATGTGGAGCTGACGAATGTTG
>JAJYUX010000150.1 GCA_021792315.1 archaeon | reverse complement strand
GACGTTTGCCTGGCGTAGGTATGTCGTAGGTTTCTATGCAAGTTCAAACCTTAAACTTGAGAACCTAAATCAAAGGAAACCATGATTGTGTCACAAACGCCCTAAACAAACAAATGAGTCTTGGGCCTAGTCAGATGGCGTATGTGAGCCCCACCGGACCCTGGGAAGTCTCTTCACCAGTTTTTCCACTGTGATTCAACCTTTTTATTCATGACATTGCCCACTTCATTGGCCGAAACTGTTCTTCTTCTGTAAAGCCTCAGATACGAAGTTTCCCACCCGACATGCCGTGCTAGAGTCCCACCTCCCGCATCCATGGAGCATCGATGAAGCACTCATTCTGGAGGTGCGCTTGAGCTACAGAAAATCATTTGCGGCATGAGTTTGGCAAGGCGAACATGCTCACTCAGCGGCGCAGAACAAGCTGGATCTGATCGCCGTCAGGATCCTCGACCCACGCAAAGCGGAGAAAACCAAGGAAGTCGTGCGGCGGGCTGAGCGAGGGCGACCGGTCTTTCAGCACACTAGAAGAGATTGTCGAATCAAGGAATTACTGAAGGCCGCAGGACTTAACTGAACCTCAAATCGCATTCCCCGTCGAGTTCAGTTCGTTTTGCTTTTATTACAATGTCGATTGAAGAGCCCAAAGATCGTCAACGATAAATCATTCCGATCCACAAACGCATTCTTTGATCTACAAATTGGGTAAGTCGCATCGTAGAAAATGCGTCTTCGCTCTTACCCTGTTTCTCATGTGGGCCGCGATGACGACATTGAACAATGCGTGGTCAGTAATCTTCCGCATAGGGACTTTTCAAGACGCTAATTCCATTTATCCATTTACTTTTGGGGCGATAATAGTAACAATAATCACTGCATATATTATGACTCGATCTTCGCTCACCGCAATTTCTTTGCCTTTTGCCTTTACTGGACTTTATGAACTTCTTTGGCACCTAATTCCTGGTTCGGGAGAACCGATGAATACACTTGGTCTTGGATTTTGCATATCCTGGTTCGCCTTTGGCTGTGTATCAATAAGCCAGTGGAGTCTCGATAGATTCGCAATTTTGATGATATGCGTAGAGGCTTTTCTCTTCGGCGCCTGGTACGAAGCGGGCTTTATCAGTACGCTATCCATTCCACTCAACATTATCACCAAGGTCCTGATGGCACTTATTTTCATAAGGGTGCTACAGGTCGGCACGGCAAAACAGATGAAAGACATGGCAGAACCTCCAGAGATTCTTTCCAACCGCATTAACACGTGATTGGTGCTGATATCACCACAGAGGTTGTAAGCAGGCAATATTTCATGTGGATGCAAAGAGATGCCCAAGTAACTTCCATCTTAGGCTAAAGATTCCGCATCAAGCGCTGCTACGCAACTATTTGGAATATGCTTATCTCGCAAGCATATCGAAGCTGATTCTGTTCAGTCTTGCCGCGAATCCTTTTCGGCGTCTCTTCCATTGGGCTCGGCCACGTGCGTCGCAGCCTCGCGGTGGCAAACGAGCTTCGAAGAATAGCAAGAGACGTTGAGATCGAGTGGATTTGCGCGGAGCCTGCAATCACTTTCCTAAGACAAAAAAGTGAGAAAATTCTTGACGTATCTTCCAAAATGCAGTCATTGAGCGTTCCAATGGAAAGTAACGCAAAGTATGGACGAATTGATGACATGGGGCAAATAGCGCGGAGGACACTCAATATCGCTAAGCAAAACTACTTTCTGATAAAACCGAATCTGAGTAGATATGACGTAATCGTTCAGGATGAATTCATCGAGACCAATTTCTCATTCCTTTATGACAAACATCAGTCGCTTCCGGAAAGAAGAGCGGTCATAACGGACTATATTTCGTTTAGGACGGCTTCGCCAAATCCAATCAATAGGTTCACAATCTGGCTGGCAAACAGGTACGCAAGGCGATCGTGGCTCAGATCTTCTGTCAGGATATTCGCTGATGAGCTGGAGTCCCTACCCGAACGAGACAGAGGCTGGACGATGCGAAACTTCCAAGTCGTTGGGCCGGTCTGCTCTGATCTTCCACAAGAGTCAAAAGATCAGTTGCGTGCAAGATTACTTCCAGATTCAGCTGAAAGGAAACTGATTGTCTTCACGGTTGGAGGAACCTCTCTTGGAAAATACCTCGCAGATTTTGTCCTTTCAGATCATGAGGCGCTTTCTAGTGAGCTAGACGCAAATATTCTCATTCTAGCTGGGCCCAGAATAGAAGAAATCGCATCGACACGAGGCAAAGCATGGCCGAAAGTTGTCGGTTTCACTCCGAATGCAATCGAGTACTTCAAAGCAGCCGACTGTGTAGTAGCTCAGGCTGGCGGCTCCACACTGAACGAGGTTTCAGCGCTAGGAACTCCTTGCGTCTCCATTCCCATTCTTGACCATTTCGAACAGCAGGCAAACGCAAGAAGGTTTCAGAAAAAATTCGGATTCCCAGTCCTGCAGTACGACCAATTGAATCATAGAAACCTGGTCGAAGCAGTAAGGGAGTCGCTTCAATTGAAGTACACACCAAGTGGCTCATCGGAGGGCGCAAGAAAGGCCGCAGAAACAATTTCAAGAGCGTTTCTATCTTCAATCCAATGAAGAGACCGAGATTATTGTTGAATGAAATCGAGAACTATAATTATGTGCCGATCTGCATGTCGTGAAAACCAGCTCGTTCGATGCAAGTTAGTTACAGAACTCTTTTTTATCGATGCATATTTGGAATGTCGAGCGGGTCAGGTCTGGTTGAAGGATGCTCTAAAGTACGCTGCGGCGATACTTGCATTCATCGGCGGAGCGCTGATAATACTCAGCGGATACAGAACAACAAGCTTCCTGATCAACGTACTCTCATTTTCTGAAAAACAGGGAATTGTTCCGGTAGAGCTTCGTTCGGCGCTGGTGACGGCGGTGCCGATATTGAGTTTCGTCATTTCGCTTGGTGGAATTCTGGTCGTTGGCGGTGGAGTGCTACTGCTGTTGCATCACAAATTCACGGCCTCGATTCTGATCGCGCTGGGCGGCGGCTTTGGCTTTGTCGGCATAGTCATAGCTCTCGGATACGACGTTTACACATCAGGATTCCTCTCCATAGTGCTTCATACCGACTACTGGGTTGGCGTACTGT
>JAJYUX010000036.1 GCA_021792315.1 archaeon | reverse complement strand
CTTTGTCCCTGCAAATGACGAGAAGAAGATAAGAAAATCAGTCACTCTGGGAGCTGACTCGGTCATTTTTGACCTTGAAGATGCCGTCCCAGTTCAGGAAAAATCCAATGCTCGGAAGCTACTGGAAACACTACTACAGGAGATTGATTTGGGAAAAGCCGAAGTCTGCGTTAGGATAAACAAATTTGGCTCAGAGTACTCTCCTGAAGATATAGCATTCGTGTTGCGGCAACCGAAAGTGAATAGCATCGTACTTCCAAAAGCTGAGAATATGCCCGAGGTAATTCTTAGATGCGGAAAGTCAATCATTCCGTTGGTCGAAACTCCTTTGGGTCTCCTGCAGATCGAGGATATTGTAAGATCTGACTCTGTTGATGCAGTTTCTTACGGGCCAGCAGATCTTGCGAATTTTCTTGGAGGCAAGCCGGAGTCCTATGCCCAAAACCAATACGTCAAGACAAAGATAGTGGTGGCCGCTTCTGCCTACGGTGTAGACGCTATAGATTGTGTGTTTTTTGATCTTAAGGATTCGGAGAGCTTTCGTAGAGAAGCCATGCAGTCTAGGAACTTGGGATACGCTGGAAAGCAGGTAGTGCATCCATCACAGTTATTGATATCTAACGAAGTATTCTCTCCGAGTTCAGAAGAAATCGAATCGGCAAGGAAACTCATCGAGATCTACGAGAAATTCGCCAAGAACAAAGTAGGTGCTCTCAGGGTTGACGAGAAGCTCGTTGACGCCGTTCATTATCGAAGAGCGAAATCAATACTTGAGACAGCCGATGTGCTTCAAAAGGAATGATCTGTAATCGATTATTCTTCGGGAATGAATCCATTGACTAGTCGAGAACCAAAGATCCTGAGTTTCAACTCCAAGGAGATGACGTGCATAATTTGTGGAGTCGCGATGTTCTACTCACCGGAGAATCTGGTCCACGTATGCCTGAAGGAGGAGCACGGTATCATAGCCTATTTCGAGCCAGACAGCTGCTGGTTTGCAGCCGAAGAAGAGACCATGCTAAAATTGGGCGATAGAAATGTGAAGGTACATTTCATTCCGAAAAGTGTCTTTGAAAATGGAGGGATAGGGGCCAACTTCGAATGTGATCAAGGAGAAAAGAAGCTCAATTAGTGCTCTTGAATCAGCTCGAGCCAGATCCCATTAGGGTCTTTGATGAAGGCAATTTTTTTCTGTGATCCTTTGAGGGAATACGGTTCCTTAGCAATCTCGACTCCCTTCCTTCTGAATTCTTCAACGGCTTCCGGAACATCCGCCACCGCGAAAGCGATGTGATCCAGCTGGTCACCATCGGTCCAGTCTCTCTTCTCGCGCCAGTAGGTGAGCTCAAGAGATAGGTTGCTCTGGTTGTTGCCCTTTACGAATGCAATCTCTGCCTTGTTCTCTGGAATCTCTCTTCTACTTGCAAGTTTCAGTCCGAGAATGTCACAATAGAATTTCAGTGATTCATCCATATTCTTCACTGTGATGGAGGCGTGCGCGATTTCCATGCTATTTCAAATGACGTACAGATTTGATCAGATTTAACTCTGCTTTCATCAACATCATAAGCAGACGATCGAAAATGCGATAATCGCAGCTTCTGACTGCAAGGGAATGACTGCAAACGGTAAGGTTTAAACGTTATTCGAACAACAAGATTTCGAGAATCGCTGCAGAAATGTCCGAACTACGTGTAGGAATAATTGGCGCCTCTGGATATGTCGGAGGCGAGTTGCTAAGAGTACTCGTGAATCACCCAAACGTGAAAGTCACAGTCGCAACCTCAAAGCAGTACGAAGGAGAGCCGTTATACAGAGTTCATGCGAACTTGCGTTCCTTCACAGATCTGAAATTCGTTGCGCCAAAGCTTGATGCCCTAACTTCGAACTGTGACTTTGTCTTCATGGCTGTACCTCATGGTTCTGCTGTCAAGACTGTGCCTGACATCATTAAGACGGGGCTGAAGGTAGTCGACATGAGTGCCGACTTTAGACTGAAAGATACTGCGGCATACGAACATTGGTATCATTACAAACATCCATTTCCAGAGATGCTTCAAACTACTCCTTTTGGAATTCCTGAGATTTATGCTGAACAAATTAAGAAAGCAAATTTGGTAGCAAACCCAGGATGTATGGCGATAACAAGCATACTTGCACTCGTGCCTATTGCAAAGGCGGGCTTGATTGATCTTAGTCACATAGTAGTTGATTCGAAGATAGGGAGCTCTGGCGGAGGAACAAAGCCCACAATCGGAACCCATCACGCCGAGCGATATGGGGTAATTAGACCGTACAAGCCAGTTGATCACCGGCACACCGCTGAAATAGAACAAGAGGTTTCAAAAATAGCCGGCTCTCAGATCAAAGTTTCAATGACGCCTCATGCGATAAATATGGTAAGAGGAATCCTATGCACTATACACACCTTCGGGACACAGAAGCTTGAAACTCCTATGATTTGGAAAGCTTATCGAGATTTCTACCAGAAAGCGAGATTCATCAGATATGTCAAAGACAAGAAGGGACTAGCAAGATACCCTGACCCGAAGATACTCTCGGGTTCGAACTTTTGCGATATAGGTTTCGAAATAGACGAACGATTAAACAGACTCCTATTGCTGTCTGCCACAGACAACCTGATGAAGGGTGCTGCGGGCAATGGCGTTCAATGCATGAACTTGATGAATGGGTTTGAGGAGAGTGCCGGATTGTTATTTCCAGGACTGCATCCGTTGTGACAACCACCTTCGTGTGCAAGATCGGGGGTA
The DNA here is from genome assembly GCA_021792315.1 of archaeon. The sequence goes on along the minus strand of JAJYUX010000036.1, from coordinate 13,008 downwards.
GCGTGATTGACGGTATTAACCCTACAGTTATAGATGATATCAAGAATCTCAGATCGCAAGGAATTCGTACAGTCTTTGTTCATGGAGGGGGAGATCAGGTTACTTCAGTGGCTGAAAAAATGGGAAAGAGGCAGCAGTTTGTCACTTCTCCGGAAGGGATCAAGAGCAGATACACGGACAAAGAAACTGCGGAAATTTTTGCGATGGTGATGTCTGGAATGCTGGCAAAACAGATCGCCCAAACTCTACAAAAGAAAGGTATCAACGCGGTGACACTGACGGGGATTGACGGCCTACTCTTGAGTGCGGAGCGGAAGAAGAAATTAATCATAGTCGATGATCGCAAGAGAAAAATGGCGATTGAAGGTGGTTATACTGGAAAAATCATCAGGGTCAATACGACTCTTCTCGAGACGCTTCTCTCAAGCGACTACGTACCTGTGATTTCGCCTGTGGCTACTAGCGAAGAATTCGACCTCCTGAATGTGGATGGTGACAGAGCATGCTCACACGTAGCGGGTGCATTAAGAGCGGCCGCCGCAATATTCCTCACGGACACCGAGGGTCTCATTTTGGACAACGCGGTTGTGCCTAGATTGACAACTGCAGAAGCAAGAAGCGCGATCCCCAGAATAGGGCCAGGGATGAACCAAAAGGTGATGGCGGCAGTAGAGGCTGTTGAGATTGGAGCGGCAAAATCCGTGATATCCTCTGGTTTGGCAGAGCACCCTCTTCAAAATGCTATTTCTGATAATGGTACTGTGATAACGAAATGAGTGAAGACGAATATCTAATCCCTCTTTATCAAAAGTTTCCTGTAAAGATCGTCAGGGGGAACGGGGCGCTTGTCTATGACGAAAGTGGAAAGGAGTACATAGATCTAGCAGCTGGCTATGGGGTCGCTATTGTTGGTCACTCTAACCCTGCGGTCACATCTGCGATCATAGATCAAGCTAAGAAGATAATAATCTGCCACGGATCTTTCTACAATGATGCTAGAGAGAAGTATCTGGAGTTACTCTCAAAGCACCTCCCTGGTAATCTTTCCAAAATATTCTTCTGCAACAGTGGAGCAGAGGCCAACGAGGCTGCTATCAAGTTCGCCAGAAAGGTAACTGGAAGACAATCAATATTGGCATTTACAGGAAGCTTCCACGGCAAGACGTTCGGTGCCTTGTCAGCTACTTGGAATCAGAAGTATCGGAAGCCGTTCGAGCCTCTCATTCAGACCGTAAAATTCGCTCCATTTGGAAATCTCGAAAAAGCGAAGGAGTTGATCGATGAGACCGTAGCATGTGTCATAGTAGAACCGATTCAGGGTGAGGGTGGGATACACGTCTCACCAGATGGATTTCTATCCGGTCTGCGGGAGCTGACAAAGGCAAGAGGAGCGCTTCTAATCTTTGACGAAGTACAATCTGGATTCGGAAGAACTGGAAAGCTTTGGGCCTGTGAAAATTGGGGTGTAACTCCGGATGTAATGACAGTGGCGAAGGGAGTAGCGGGCGGAGTGCCTTTCGGTTTTGCCGTAACAACAAGTGAAGTCTCTGCCTCTCTAAAACCAGGAGATCACTCGAGCACTTTCGGTGGTAATCCTCTAGGCTGTGCTGCAGCGCTAGCCTCGTTGGATTTCCTGATCACGAATAAGATCCTTGAAAAGACAATACAGGACGGCCAATATTTTAGATCGAAACTCGAGGAATTGAAGACAAGGCACACAACAAAAATAAGAGAGGTCAGGGGAAAGGGACTGATGCTCGCGGCTGAGCTAAAGGTTCCAGTCCGAGACGTGATCGTGAAAGGCTTCCAACACAACCTTATCCTGCTCTATGCGGGACTGAACATCATCAGATTCTTGCCCCCACTAGTCATCACGAGAGCTCAAATCGACAGGGCCATCGAGGAACTTGACAAGATTATGGTTGAAATTGAGAATGAGCCTCCGGGCAAGAAATCGGATAATGAAGGGATGAGTTGAGAAAAACAATGGATCAGATAGACGAGAGAATAATTTCAATACTTCGAGAAGACAGCAGAACATCCTTCGTCGAGATAGCCAAGGTTGTGAATCTCTCTGAGGCTGCGATCAGGAGAAGAGTGGCGAGCCTGATAAAGACTGGTGCCATCTCGAAATTCACAATTGAGACAAGCACAGGACCTCAGGCAAATGCAATCAGCCTTCTTTCAGTCAATCCCAGCTTTCCGACATCCGAAATCTCAAACAAACTTCGCAAAATGAAGGGTGTGGATTCTATTTATGAAATCACTGGGGAATACGATATCGCTGTGATTGTTTCTGGTTCGAATATAGCGGAAATCAATGGAACGATAGACGAAATTCGCAAGCTATCTGGCATAGACGATACGAATACAGTCGTAGTACTGAAAGTAATACGCTGATATCGCAATAGACAGTGTTATATTCGAAGCTTTACTACGTATATCGCAGCTATGTGACACGAAATGAGTACTCAGATTGAAAACAACGGATTAGATTCTGAAGCAAACTACTACGCGAACCAACTTAACTCAAAGGACAGGCCTGAAAATATGCGGGAGATCAGGGTTTTGGATTCTACTCTCCGCGAAGGCGAACAGGGTGTAGGAATCAGCTTCACAAAAAGACAGAGGCTTCAGATAGCATGGATGCTCGACTATTTCGGTGTGGATTTCATAGAGATCAGTCCTGTAATATCAGATACTCATCGCGAGTCGCTCGTTGAAATGAGAAAAGCAGGTTTCGCAGCACAAATTATTGCTCATGGGCGCGCACTTCAGCAAGACATTGACATTAGTCGGTCATGTGACGTCGATTGGATTGCAATGTATCATTCTGTGTCTGATATTCATCTTCGAAACAAATTGCATATTTCAAGAGAAGAAGCTCTTGCAAGATCAATCAAAGCAATCGAATACGCCAAGGGATATGGCTTGAAACTCAGGTTCACAGTGGAAGATGCGAGCAGGGCGAATCCAGATTACCTCAAACAGTTCTTAAAGGAAGTGACAAGAGCTGGCGCTGATAGGATTAGTGTTCCAGATACCGTTGGTGGCATGTTACCTTCTGGCATGAAGAGACTGGTTGAACTTGCGAAAAGCGTCACCACTGTTCCTCTCGACATGCACTGCCATAACGATCTCGGTCTGGCACTTGCAAACTCACTCGCAGGAGTAGAGGCAGGAGCAGAGCAAATCCATGTTACGATCAATGGATTGGGAGAAAGAGTAGGAATAGCATCCCTTGCCGAGACAACAATGACACTTCGATTCCTATATGGTGTCAGGAGGCAATTTCGTTATGAAATGTTGAGTGAACTCTCGGATCTTGTTGCCGGTTACTCAAATACGGTAGTCTCACCGAACCAACCTCTGGTTGGTAAGAACGCGTATACACACAAGGCAGGCACACATTTGGCCGCAATAGTTCAGAATCCTCAAGCTTACGAATTGATTCCTCCGCGGACAGTAGGTAATTCAAGACGTGTTGTGTTCGGAGAACTCTCCGGAAAGAATGGTGCCGCCTTTCTTATGAAGACGCTTGGACTGGATCCGACTCCGGAAACAAGTCAGAAGCTTGCTCACGGGCTCAAGAACCTGCGTATGGGAGATCTATTTGAGCTGGGGTTGACTGATAAACTAGAAGCTGAGGCTGTAAGCACTTCTGAAAAACTAGGAACGGCATCTTCAAGATAGAAATAAAAACGAAGGAGCAATGACGACAAGAAAATGAATTGTCTGGAATGCATGGCTGAAATTAAGGTACCTGACGATGCAATCGACGGAGAGATTGTTAGCTGCCCGGATTGTGGAACTTCTTTTGAACTTGATATTTCGCAGACTGGTGAAAAAACAATCAAGCCCGCCGAGACCGTTGGCGAAGACTGGGGCGAGTAACTCCACATTTGCCTAGAAGAATGTCGATGTTTTACGATCTAGTCCGATTGGAAGAGAAAGCTATCATCGAAGCTGCGAAGAAGAGAAGCGACAGGATAGATCTGAAGACATTCGACTCGAAAGATCTTCACTTCGACATTACCGACTCTGCTAAGCTTGAGGAAACGTTCGGTACCGTCGCGCTACAGAGGTGCGCTTCCTATTTTAGGAATCTACATCTCACCGCGATCCTGGAAGGTAGAGGAATACGGGTTGTCAACGACCTCAATTCGGCATTGATTTCTGGAAACAAGCTCTTCATGACGATGTCTCTCGTGAAGGCAGGAGTACCTACACCTCGAACAAAGATTGCTTTCACCCAGGAGAGCGCCCTCAAAGCTTTGAGCGAACTCGGATATCCTGCTGTCCTGAAGCCTACAATTGGAAGCTGGGGAAGACTAGTGGCGTTGCTGAACGACACCGATGCGGCGAAGAGTGTAATCGAAGACAGGGAGGAAATGTTCCCACTTTATCACGTTTACTACCTTCAGGAGAAAATAAAGAGACCTCCTAGAGATATTAGGGCAATAGTTATCGGAGAAAGAACCGTTGCGGCAATATACAGAATTTCAACTACTGGTGATTGGAGAACAAACACAGCTCGGGGCGGCAAATCTGAGAACTTGAAGATCACAAAAGAGCTTGACGAACTATGCCTACGAGCTTCCAAACCATTTGGACGCGGTGTGTATGGTGTGGACCTTATGGAATCCAATGATCAGGGATTGCTCGTTCACGAAGTCAACAACACAACAGAATTCAAGAACGTAATGGCCCAAAGTGGTGTCGATATTCCTGGGATGATAATCGAATTCCTTTCTGAAATTGCAAGAGACTAGCGGCGTCGTGGGAAAATGTACGAATTCGACCCCAAGTTGAATCAGAGAATGGAGTTCTCAATGAATGTGATCAATGCGTACTCACCCTCGAACGATGAAGGAAGTGTAGCAGGGCTCATTCGAGATGAGCTTACACTCAGGGGTTTTCGGCCCAAGATCGATGCTGCAGGCAATGTTGTCTGCGAGCATGGAGCAGGAAGCATGTCATTACTCCTTTGCGGTCACATGGATACCGTTCCTGGCAGACTTCCAGTCAAGAATGAGAATGGAGAACTCTATGGGCGCGGTGCATGCGACGCCAAGGGACCACTGCTAAGTCTACTTTTCGCATTCGAAGATCTCGTTACATCTAATCTACAAGGCAGAGTCGTGTTCGCAGCTGTTACAGGGGAGGAGCTGACAAGTGCTGGATTGGCCGAATTGATAAAGAACCAAATGAGGTCGGATTATGCGATTTTCGGAGAGCCGGGCGGGGTTTCTAAGATAACAGTCGGATATAGGGGACATCTTACAATTCGTCTCGAAGTGAATACACCTGAAGTTCATGCCAGCGCGCCAAAACTCACGACCAATGCGGCCGAACTCTTGTTCGAGATTTACAACTCAATCAAACTAGGACTTGATGCGGTAAAGAGCGAGTCGACCGATAGAATATCGGCATCGCTAACGCAAATAAGTGGCGGATCAGCTCACAATGTCATACCGGGAAATGTCTCTGCCAGCATAGACGTACGAGTTCCAGTGAAATTCCTAAATGAACATGCAATGGCAAAAATCCGCGAGGTAATTGCTTCACATCAAAAGTCTAATCCAGAAGCGAAGATAGTTCTTGAATTGAAGGACACGACTGATCCATATCAAGTCAGGCTGGATTCTCCGTTGGTAAGGGCCCTTACTAGATCCATTTTGAAGACAGGCAAGAAACCCTCTTTTGTCACAAAGTCTGGAACAGGGGATATGAACACTTACGCATCTGAATATTCAATCGATGCAGTCACTTATGGCCCGGGGGATGCGAAACTTTCACATACTTCCGATGAGCATGTGAGCTTCAAAGAAATCTTAGAGTGTTCCGCGGTGGTTGCAAGCGCCGCGACGGAATTGGTTACAATGACGAGTAAAAAGATGAGTGTATAGAACATGGCAGGGAAAACTCTAGCGGAAAAGATAATTGGAAAGCATACTGGAGCAGGTAGCGTAACGGCTGGAGAAGTTGTGATAGTCAAGGTGGACTACACCTTCTCACACGACGCGGCTGGTCCTCTTCTGATAAGTCAGGTCAACAAATTGAACGCGGGATCCATGGATTCGTCAAAGGACAAAATCATCTTCTTCATAGATCACGCAGTGCCCAGTCCGACGAAAGAGCTTTCCAACGACCAAGCGACCGTGAGGAATTATGCGATGAATAACGGCATGGTACTTTCGGACGCAGGTAACGGTATCTGTCATCAAGTAATGGCGGAAGACTATACGGCACCAGGCGATTTGATAGTCGGAACAGATTCGCATACATGCACATCGGGAGGTCTATGCGCCTTCGCAACTGGTATGGGGGCTACAGACATAGCCGTCGCCATGAAGCTACGAAAGACTTGGCTACGTGTCCCAGAATCGATGAGAATTAACCTGACAGGGCACGTTCCGAGGGGTGTTTTTGCCAAGGACTTGATTCTCAAGACTCTGTCCTTACTTGGCACGGATGGTGCGACCTACAAATCATTGGAATTTGCAGGGTCTGCAGTAGATGAGCTAGATGTGTATGGCAGACTCACACTTACAAACATGGCTGTTGAGGCAGGCGCAAAGACAGGAATCATAGCATCCGATAGGAAAACACACGAATATCTGAAGGAGTTCGGCAGGGAAGAAAAATGGACTGAGATTAGGGCGGATTCCGACGCTACGTACGAATCAGAGATTTCCGTCAATACCAGCGAGCTTGAACCGCAGATCGCACTGCCCAGTTCTCCAGACAACGTAAAACCAATTTCAGAGGTGAAGGAAGTTCGAGTCAATGAAGTGTTCATCGGTAGCTGCACGAATACGAGGATTGAAGATCTTAGAACTGTGGCGAATGTCTTCAAAGGCAGGAAGAAGGCAAAGGGTTTGAAACTTGTTGTGACGCCCTCTTCTCGGAAGGTGTACATGCGTTGCTTGCGTGAAGGGATATTAGAGACGCTAATTGATGCTGGAGCGATCGTGACTCCGGCCGGTTGCGGCGTCTGTTTCGGAGCGCTAGGTGGAATACCGGCAGACAATGATGTGATATTCTCAAGCTCGAACAGGAACTTTCCCGGAAGGACAGGTAATCCAAAAGCTCAGACTTATCTGGGCTCACCTGCTACGGCTGCAGCAACCGCGATTAACGGATACATTTCGGATCCGCGTGATTTTCTTTAGGTGAATGCAAATGTCTGGAAGAGCTTGGAAATTCAAAGACAATATCAGCACTGACGAGATTTCTCCGGGGAGATATGTAGGCTTAAGGTCGAACCTGCCGGAGCTTGCAAAACACACTTTGGAGGATGCAAGGAAAGAATTCCCACTTGAGGTAAAGCAGGGCGATTTCGTGGTTGCCGGCTCCAATTTTGGAATGGGTTCGAGTAGAGAACAAGCACCAATCGTCATCAAGATGTGCGGAGTCAGGGCCGTGCTTGCTAAATCATTTGCGAGAATATTCTTTAGAAATGCAATCAACATCGGGATGCCTGTCATAATTTGTGATACATCACAAATAAACGAAGGAGACATCTTGGAACTCGATTTGTCGAATTCAAGAGTTGTAGACAAGACCAAGAGTATCGAGCTTACTTTTCCACGAATGTCCAAGACTATGGAAGCAATACTGAACGGGGGCGGGCTCCTGGCTTATGTTGAAAAATATGGAGATCTACTCCTCGCATGAGTCGTTCCTACAAGATCGCTGTCTTGAAGGGCGACGGAATAGGACCTGAAGTTGTCACAAGCGCTCAGGAAGTCCTTGCCGCAGCTGCCGAAAAGAGCTCTTTGAAACTAGATTATCTGGAATTCCAGATCGGATGGTCATCCTATAGAAAGGTCGGAAGGACCCTTCCTCCTGAGACCCTACAAGGTATGAGAGAGTGTGATGGTTGGATTCTAGGACCACTTGAAGCTGGCGCCTATCCGAAGGATGACAAAGATTACCCTATGGCTTCTGGTAAAATTCGAAAGAGCTTCGATCTGTTCGCAAATATCCGTCCAGTCAAGTCGCTTCTAATGGGCTCGAAAGAGTTTGACTTTGTGATTGTGAGGGAAAACACCGAGGATTTCTACCCAGATCGAAACTTGTACAAGGGTTACGGGGAATTTTGGCCGAACAAGGACACGGTTGTGTCACTCCGGGTTGTCACAAGGAACGCATGCAAAAGGATTTCCGAGACCGCTTTTGCTCTCGCAAGATCTAGGTCGAAGAAGAAAACACTGACAGCAGTTCACAAATCGAATGTTCTGATAGAAGGCGACGGGCTTTTTTTGGAAGAGGTCAGGAAAGTGGGGAGCGATTATCCTGATGTCAAATTGAACGATGGACTTGTAGATTCGATTGGGATGCAGCTCGTCCTATCGCCGGAGAAATTCGATGTGTTGGTTACCACCAATCTATTCGGTGACATCATCTCTGATGTGGCAGCTGCGGCAATCGGTGGCCTGGGTTTAGCCCCGTCCCTGAATTCAGGAGAAAAGTACGCAATGGCACAGGCAGTGCACGGCAGTGCCCCGGACATTGCAGGAAAGGGTATCGCCAATCCAGTTGCAGAAATACTTTCGACTTCGATGTTGTTGGAGTGGCTCCATGCGAAACATTCTGACGATTCTTTGAAGAAAGCAGCCACCGCGATCGATAGCGCAGTTAACATTCTTTTGAAGTCGGGTGAAACTAGATCTCTGACCGTCGATTTGGGAGGAACCGCATCCACCAAGGAAATGACCTCGGAAATAGTTCGCAAAATCGCAAGGATCTAGATCTTTTTTCGAATGAGATTGACATCGCAAACGAAAATATAGTACTTCTTCAATACTGTATTAAGCGGTCGAGAGAATAACGGAAATACAGCCTAAAACACGTTCTCAGCCCACTATCTGTCCAATGTGCTCTAATGAAATGGTGTTCATACAGTCCTGCCATGTAAGATGCAATGTTTGTGGGACAGAACTCTCTTGCGAAGACAAGGGTTGGTTCTGGGGCTAACATCAAATCAAGATGCCTCCCGAAATTATCTAGTACGCGGGCAATTCATAAGAGTCAGACGAATATAGGTACGACGATTTCTACTTTGCCCACGCTTGCGCGTAAGTACTTCGGAACAAACGGAATTAGAGGCATTCCGGGAAAAGACCTTACGCTTGAATTTCTCTCTGAGATATCTCAGTCGATCGGAACTTATATGGGAAATTCCAGACCCATTTTGGTTGGACACGACGTAAGAAATTCTTCTCCTGCGCTAAGCAAGACCGTTCTTTCAGGATTGCTTTCAGCAGGCTGCGACTCCAACTCAGGCGGCCTCGCTCCCACTCCGGCTCACCAATATGCTGTTAGAACTCTGGGATATGATGGGGGAGTCATTGTCACCGCTTCGCACAACCCGGCGCAATATAATGGTGTAAAGCTCGTGGGACCGGATGGAGTTGAGGTTGAGCGCCAGTCGGAAGTGATAGTTGAAGAAATCTACTCTGATAAGAAATACAGTCGCGCTGACTGGCAAACGGTCGGTAAACTTGGCAAGGAAACACGTATCGTAGAGAACTATATTTCGGGCATCATGTCTAGAGTTGAGGTGCCCAGAATTTCAGAAAGAAGATTCACTATCGTCTTGGATATTGGGAACGGCGCACAGGCTGTTTCCGCTCCGTATCTCTGCGAGCGACTCGGTTGCAAGGTAATAACAATTAACGGACAAGCAGATGGCAACTTTCCTGGAAGAGGACCGGAACCGGTCCCAGCGCTGCTGAAGGATTTATCGAATGCTGTAAGCTCATACAGAGCGCATCTCGGAGTTGCTTACGACGGAGACGGCGATAGAAGTTTGTTCTGTGATGAAAATGGAACAATCTACTGGGGCGATCGAACCGGTTCAATGCTTATTGACCACCTTCTGTCGAAACATCCCGGCGCCTCTGTTGCTACAACAGTGAGCACTTCTTCGCTTGTTGGTGTGGTAGCGTCGGGTCACGGTTCGAATGTCATCTGGACCACTGTCGGAAGCGTAGATGTATCTAGGGCCATGATAAACAACAGCGCACCACTGGGTCTGGAAGAAAATGGCGGGTTCTTTTACGGGCCCCACATACCAGTGAGAGATGGGGCAATGACCACGGCTCTGGTGTTAGAAGCTCTCGCTTTCAAAGGAGAGAGTTTTTCAAAAGCAATCTCAAAATTGAAGACGTTTTATCAGAAGAAGAGCAAGTTCGATTGCCCGAACGAGAAGAAGAAACCTGTAATGTCAATCTTGGAGCAAGAGAGCTCAAAGGAGGGAAAGATTGATCGAACTGACGGATTGAAGATTTGGATTGATAATCAAACCTGGATTTTGCTAAGACCGAGTGGCACCGAACCGTTGATCAGAGTGTACGCTGAATCCGACTCTGAAGACAAGCTTGAATCGACTTATGTGAAATACGAAACCATTGTCGAAGAAGCAATCAAGTCGAGCTAGATTCGAAATGGAGCCATCCTTTCCTAGATACTTTCTTTCCATTGTACCTCACTAGTGGCTTTTCGTTCGGGGCAAGCCGAGAAACAGAACCTATTACAGCGACACCAAGCCTAGACAATTTTCTTCTATGACGCCGATCAAACGTGCAGACTAGCTCAAACTCCTCACCGCCGAAGAGGGCTAAATCGCTAGCGCTCTTTCCGTATCGCTTCGCAAAATCTTCCAGGCCAGGAGTGGATGGAATTCTTTCTAGTCCGATCTTCACTCTACTGGATTCAGCAAGATGATACAGCGAAATAGCGAGACCGTCAGATGAATCTATGCAACTTGAGAGTAAATTGGCACACTTCAAGCCGAGACCAAGTCTAGCTCTTGGACTTAGCACTGAGTTTATCGCCTTTTTTGAAAAAGAAGAGTCGCTCGATCTAGTGCTGTCTTCAAGGAGTAGCAAACCCGCGGCTTGATGACCAAAACTCCCGCTGACGCCGACAAGGTGACCTGCCTTGGCTCCCCGCCTCCGCACAAGTTTGTCAGTGAATCCAAGGATGGTGCAGTCAATGACTGGATCGGCCAATGTGGCATTTACGTCTCCGCCTATGATCTGAAATCCAAACTCTCTCTCGGCCGCGGCAAATCCAGAAGCCAATTGGCTAATATGTCGTCGGTTGGCCAATTTCTTAGGTAGAGCCAATGAAATGATACAAAATGACGGTTCTACCCCCTTCGCTGCGAAGTCACTCACACATGAGACTATCGCCTTTCTAGCTGCCTGAGCGAGGGTCATTTCCTTGGGCATGTCTGTGCTTGCGACAAACATGTCTGATTTTGCCACGACAAATTTGCTTGAACTATTCGGTACCCACGCCGTGTCATCATCGAAGGGATCTCGCTTCTTGGAATCGCCAAACTTGGCCCAGAGAAGCTCTATTATTTCTTCTTCGCTAAGTGAATTTGTCAGAGTCATTTCCGCCCCAACTCAAAACATCATGTTCCAAATTAGAAGCAATTTCAGAAATTCTTCTTGAATAATCGACTACGAGTTCCTTTGCTTTCTGCTGGCTCTTGGCTTCAGCTGAGACTCGAATCACATTCTCAGTGTTTGAAGATCTGATAAGTACCCACGACTTGTTGCCGGGAAACAGTTTGACTCCGTCCGTCAGATCGGCGCCTTTTTCGGTTTTTACAATTTCCTTGAGTATGACTGATCCTAGGTTTCGATCCACTCGAACATTTGCGCGGTCTTGATGGTAAGAAGAAAACTGAGACAGAATACTCTTGAGCGAACCCTCCGAGCGTATCATCTTAGCTATCGTAGTTGCGCCGTACACGCCGTCGCGACACATAACGAATCCAGGTTCGATGTATCCGCCTGAACTACCTTCTCCACCCGCACCGCAGTCATTCTCTATGATCTTTCGCACGACATTTGGCTCCCCTACCTTTGAATGGACTATCCTGCCATTGTATTCTCGTACAAGGTCTTCAACTGCCAAGGTAGTGTCGACACTCACAGCAACCGTTCTGTTTCTCGAGTTTTCAAGGAAATACTTCAGGCAAATCAACAGTGTTGCGTCACCAGTCAACTTCTCGCCTTCTGCATTAACAATTACAAGTCTGTCTGCGTCGCAATCGAAAGCGAAACCAACGTCACAAGAGGAAGACACAACTGTATTAGATAGAGCGATAAGGGGATCTACAGTTGGATCTATAATACGAGGGAAGACGCCTGGAGTTCCATGAATCGCGTGGACGATGCATCCTTGACTACTTATCAAGCTGGGAATGAACAGACATCCGACTCCGCCGGCAAGATCTAGGGCAACCTTGACTCCTCTGGCAGAATCTTTTCCAGCCTTGTTTCTCAGTATTTCTATATAGACAGGTCTTCCGGGAACGAGACGACCTATCTGAACAGAGCTTTGGAGGGAAGCGTTCTTGATGGCTTCAAGGTCATTTTCGAAAATCCCCCTGCCCGGTCGGATAACAAATTTAAGCCCATTCCAATCTGGTGGGTTGTGAGAGGCTGTTACTACAATGCCGGCGTCGAGGTTCCGGGCAGCTACCTCTTTGAAAACGCTCGGCGTTGACGAATAATCCAAGTCTGTAATAGTGCAGCCGGCAAGCAAAAGTCCAGAGATCGCCGCGTTCTTCAGAATTGGTGAAGTTTTCCGAGTATCACATGCAACTGCCACTCGGCCGCCCTTGATGTAGTTCCCAAATCTCAGAGCCAGCTGAGACGCGTCTTCAGCATTGAGATCTTTGTTTATTATGCCCCGGACCCCAGAAACTGTGACAATAGCCACTCGCTACAAGACCTCGGGAATATCTCCAAATGATTGAAGATTCATCTCGCATATATTATATAATCTGTGGCGACACTTCAGAATAAAGATTTGCCGTGGTAGCTCAGCCTGGCCAGAGCGATTGCCTCGTAAGCGATTGATTTACTGAATTGAGATTGCGAAGATAGCAATAGGTCACGGGCTCAAATCCCGTCCACGGCTCTCACCTTAAAATTCGAAAAGCGTTGGAAAATACATATGCAAGGCGCCAGTTGAATT
>JAJYUX010000149.1 GCA_021792315.1 archaeon | reverse complement strand
GCCTAACTGCTGACAGATTTCGATTGATCTCTGAATTCTCTTTTCTCCACTCTTTCTAATTTCGGCAATTCCAGAGGATATGTCTTCACTAGGAGTCCCACCCACGAGAACAATTGGAACGAGCTTTCGACGAGCACCAAGCAGAGATCGTCTCAATTCCTTAACATCAAGGTGCGTGTTTAGAATCGGTATTTCTATCCCATCGAATCCAAGGTTCGAGATCTTAGTGATTACAGTCGACTTGTGTGCTACGATGTTGTCCGTCCAAATCCAAGTGTTTGCCGCGATTTTTCTCAAGCTTTGGAACGTCCCTGCTTCTCTATTTGAATAGGAGGTTAACTCCAGTCTTTGAATAACTTGGGGTCAAGGTTGGCCTGCCTGTCTTCGAGAGATATCGATCTGAGAGGCTCGAATGAGATACTACGAATCAAAGAGTATCTCATTTTCATCAAAACGTGAGTAACAGCGAAGGCCTATTCAACGTCGCTCATCCTCATTCTAAGGAAATTGCTCAATGAAGGACATTCTATGTGACAAGGGCGACAAACTCGATTTCCACTTCTGCGAACCCATCTAGCCTCGATACCTGGACTACTGTACCGGCTGCTGGTGAATGCATGAATTCATTTCGAATCGCGGATACCTCTGGCAGTTTGCCATAGTCAGTGAGATAGGTGGTCATGCTGATGACATTTTCTAATGAGGAAAGATTTTGCTCTAACACAAGTCTGACCTTTTCAAAGATACGCCTAGTTTGAATTCCCACATTTCCTCTCGCTCCATCAATATCTTGCCCAGTAGTACCAGCGACGAAAAGAAAATCACCTGCTTTCACCAGACGGGCGAATCTACGCCCGCCCTCGTCCATTCTCAGAACTTCTTTTTTGATCGGCACGCTCAATGCATCTGTAACAATGATATTTAATGAATAGGAGTGAAACCGTCTAAGGACAACTAGAAAGGGAGAAGAACTCTTATCAAACACAAGAGCAAATCGCGGATTTGCTCTTGTGACATCATATTGAAATCTCAAACGAAATTCCGCGTCGCGATTATAGGAGCAGGCATAGTGGGCATGTCGGTCGCGTATCACTTGTCTAAGGCTGGGTGCTCCGATGTCGTAGTTCTCGAAAAAGAAAGTGTCGGCTCTGGCACAACTGCGAAGTCCTTGGGTGGATTTCGGTATCAATATTCGACCAGATCTAACATTGAGTTTTCTATCGAGAGTATCAAATTTCTACGCAACTTCCAGAACATGTTTGGGATTGACATTTCAGTTCGAAACGACGGATACCTCTTCCTCGCCTCAAGTGAGGATGAAATGAGTTCTCTTCAAAAACAGGTTGCGACTCAAAAGAGTCTCGGAGTTGACGTCTCGATTCTTAGTCCCACTGAAATCCAGGAGATGTGCCCGTATCTCGATATTAGTGGAATCGTAGGCGGAAGTTATGGGCCAAATGATGGTCATGCAGATACTTCAGCTGTCTTGCATGGTTTCAGGAAGGCAGCTATCGAGAATGGAGTTTCTATTCTCGAAGGGACAGAAGTAATGGGCTTTCAATACGATGGGAAAGGAGGAAGTGTAAAATCCGTAGCGACTACTCAAGGAACTATATTCCCAGAACAGGTTGTGATATGTGCTGGACCCTACACGGGCGTCGTATCCAGATTAGCTGGCGTCGACTTGCCTGTGTACCCTTATCCGAGATCGATACTAGTAACGAACAAATTTCAAGGTATGCCAACTCATATGCCCCAAATCTTTGATTTGAATACAACGCTAGGAATAGGAAAGTCTGGTTTCGCTGGAATTCATTTGGGTCTGAGAAATGCGCAGCCTCGCGATCCTGCCTTCAGGATTGAGATTGATCCGGAATATTCTGAAAAAGTGATTCAAGAAGCAATCAGGCGCATGCCTTGTGTGAAAAATGCCGGCCTCTCACACACGATTTCTGGTCTCTATGAACAAACACCAGATTCAAATCCTATAATTGGACAATTAGGGCGACACCTATTTGTCGCGTCAGGATTCAGCGGACATGGTTTCATGCATTCGCCAGTCACTGGCAGAATTATGTCAGAACTGATTCTCAAAGGCGAAACTAATTTTGACATTAGTGAATTCTCTGCGAGTAGATTCAGTGAACAAAGTAAACACTCCGAAAAACTAGCGATATGAATTGTTTAGACATGGTTCAACTTTCCATTCTTCAAATCCAATAGCAACGCGAAACGCAATAACGACTATCCAATCAGTCTCAATAGATGGAGGTCCTAGGAGTCAGTATGCGAGCTGACAGAACAGTGATTATATAGATACAATATCGGACTGAGCCCGTCATGTCGAACCGTGGGATTGGAAGGAGTGCGTTAATAGTCGTAGCCGTTGTGATCATCATAATTCTCGGAGTAGGAGCTTACGCAGCGATGACTCTTGGCACAAGTACCACAACGACCACATCGCAGACATCGCAAACTCAGACAAGTCCAACAACATCTCAAACAGGATCTAACACACCGACCAGTTCGACAACAAGCACTTCAACTAACTATCAGCCGATAACATGGGAGATGGAAGCGAAGCCTCAATTTCTCGACCCGGCCCTGGCATGGGAATCTTGGAGTGGAATGATAATTGAAAATGTCTATGAACCTCTGCTGTGGTATAACCAAACCAATTCACAGACGATACCTTGGCTGGCACAGAGCTACAACGTTTCCGCTGATGGTCTGACCTACACTTTCGTACTAAGGCAGGGAGTTACTTTTTGCGATGGCACACCTTTCAACGCAACAGCCGTCAAATTCTCTATTGACCGAGCAATACTGATGGACGGCCCAGGGAGTCTAGTGTACAATTATGGCTCTGCAGGATTGGCGGGTGCGAGCCAATACCTTGCTTCAAACAAGACTCAGGCTGACGCAAATGCCTACTTGGCTGCTGGAGGAGTCACAGTTGATTCTCCATACGTTGTAAGTTTCCACTTGGATCGTGCTTCAGCCTTCTTTACTGCGCTTCTAACACTGTGGATTGGCGACATTGTCTCTCCGAGCTACGTTAATGCTCATGGTGGAGTCACTCCGGGGCAAGTGAACACTTACATGGAAACACACGCTTGCGGAACCGGTCCATTCACTCTGACAAGCTACGATCCTGCTTCAGGAACTTCCATTCTGAATCGTTCG
>JAJYUX010000148.1 GCA_021792315.1 archaeon | reverse complement strand
TGGCAAGGCGTTAATTGTCTTGGGAGTCTTGGTGCCCGTGTTCGCACCTAAAGTTGGTCTTTATTCGATCGCCCCTCTCATTGTGCTTACAAATGGGGTATTGATTTCAATACTATTACCAATCGCACTGTTGGTTTTCAATGCCTCTCGACTAGTTCGAGGAGTCCCTATCTTTGAAGGGTTCTCTGAGCCTTGGTACAGAAAGGCACTAGCCTGTTTTCTCGGATTCAAACAGACAGGAAAACCCAGAGAATTTCAATTCTCCATGGAGAAACAAGTTTCGGAGAGTAGCGAACCAAGGAAGTTTGAATTCTCGATGATGCAAGATGATTTCGAAACGAAGGGCAACACTTGGGTCACTCCTGGGATTCCGTTATTAGTTTTTTTTACAACAGGCTACTTTGCGATGTTAGTATATGGAGACCTTGTTATCTCTTTGATACAATTCATATGGAAGTTATTTGGTCTCTAGAACGTTTCTTATTATACAGACAAACCTGGCGAAATCGTGAGAAAGCACAACGAAGGAACCTATAATTAGTATTTTTAGCTGAATGAAAGAATTCTTAAGCTTCCATTTGATTCTAGAAGAACTGCTCAGAAGGACTAACGAACTAGATTTCATAAGCGAGTTTCTTGGACTCAGATTTCTCATCCCGTGTTTTCTCTTGTTCAGACTTGCGCATCATGTCTCTGGATGTTGAAAGAACGATGCCGATGAATAGTACTAGAAACACGCCGTTGAGCAGAGTCGACCCAAGCTGGTAGACATTCGTAAATGACCTAGAATATGCGTTTGCGACAATCTGACCAGCAAATACGAGGGCACTAAACGCCGCTGTGGCAGTACGCCACGGTCCGGCAACGACGAGCTCCTCTTTGAAAGCTAATCCTACTGCCACGAAACAAAACACAGAGCCGACGGTGGAATAAATCGAACTCTCACCAAGAGCGGCCACAACTACGAAGTAGATACCGGCAAGGAGGAACATCACGTTCTCGGGGCCGATAAAGGTCTTGGCCGACAAAGGGTAAACTGGGTCAAGTGCCCCCAATAAGTGCTTAAAGTGTTTATGCAGTGTTGAATCCGAGTTCCTGATTATATGCCACGTGAGGGGCTGAAAGCTGGAAGTACAACACACAGAACAAAGCACTTATTGCACCCTGTGTAATGTATGTTCGGTCATTTCACAACAATGTTCAGCGGAGAAGCTGAGATTCAGGCTAGAAGGAAGACTCTTGCCGTGTTGCAGGATGAGGTGAGACGTGTTTTGGATACATCACGAGAACTGGTCCAGATGTATATCGCGTTAACCAAGAACGATTCGACTGGAGTACAGAGCTCTCTGGAAAAGATTCGCAAAGCCGAAGAAGACACAGAGCAATTGAGAAGAATGCTCACAAGAGAACTAGCGGAGATCGGAACCATGATGATCAACCGCGAGGACTTCTTGCGCACTGCCTACAATATCGAGGAGATGTCTGGATATATATCTGGCGTCGCATTCAGACTTTCTCAGATGAAATTTTCTGTAGTAAAAAAATCCGGTGTCGCTGACGAATTGAGAGATCTAATAGATATGAGTGTTGAATCGGTTCAAAGACTGAACGAAGTAGTTAGGGCCCTTGCCATAAATCCAATACACTCTATTGACCTATCAAATTCTGTACAGAAACTGGAAAGGCAGGTGGATGACAAATATCGCTCATTGACTGGTAAGATCATGACAGAAGTAGACTCGGTGAAGGAATTGCTTCTTCTGAAGGATATCGTTGAAGGTATTGAAGATCTGGTTGACAACTGCCTGAAAGCTACCGATTCAATTACGATTTTGGCTCTGGGACTGTGAGTAGACTCTGTGCGTGCTGAGCTCATCGAGAACAGATTGGTAGTCTGGAATATCACTGAATCAAGGAAACTATTTGCCTCAGGCTTCTTTGGCAAACCCATCGGAATTCCGAAGCCCAAACCGGATGAGTTTGACGCCCCGATAATTCTTGACTTGATCGAAGGCTACTATCTCTCTTCCAAATCAGAACTCGATGTCTTTCAGGATGGAAGAGAAATCGGACGCGATAAACTACTACGCATATGCGGAGATGAAATTGTTCAATTCAAAGAGAAAATGTTGGTCTATGCCAAATTGAGGGATGCTGGTTTTGTTGTAACCCCGGGCGTGAAGTTTGGAGCTGACTTTGCAGCGTATGAGCGGGGCCCTGGCCTTGATCATGCTCCATACTTGGTTAGAGTGTACCTTGCATCTAACAAAATGTCTGCCACTGACATTGTCTTAGCCGGAAGACTTGCCACAACAGTAAGAAAGCAGTTCATAATTGCTGTAGCCGATTCCGTCAAGAACGAAGTCTTCTTCATAGGTTTCGACTGGTGGCGCGCGTAATCAGAATCAGCGCACTCACAGCAGTTCGATTCCACTTCAAAGAGATAGCTGTATTTGTCCTTGTCGGAAAATCGAACATTTGTACTATCGCGGTAATTTTAAATAATTACAACGACGTGTTTCGTTCAACTCGGTGTACATTTGTAATTTGCCGTATTATAGGGAAGGGGGCAATCTAAAACCGCGTAGGTATTCTAAGGGAGACGTCATAACCAAACTTCAGGAGGAAAAAATCAAGTTCATCGACCTTCAGTTCACGGATGTTCCAGGAAGATTACAGCATGTCACCATCCCCAGCGAGTCATTGGATAATGACGCCTTTGTTGATGGAATCCCAAAGCTGGATGGAAGTTCAATCAGGGGTTTCACAGACATTTACGAATCAGACATGTTGTTGATCCCTGATCCTGTTACCTATGGTACTCTCCCTTGGACACCAGAAGCGCTGAAAACAGGAAGAATGATTTGTAACGTATCACGAGGCTTCGGAATGGGTCGATTTTCGAGGGACCCGAGATACATAGCTCAGCGCGCCGAAGAAGAAGCCAAAAGACAAGGGTTTGATACCACTTACTGGGGTCCCGAGATCGAGTTCTTCGTATTTGACAAAGTATCATGGGATGTCTCAACGCCATATGCCGGTCAGAGTTATCATATCGAATCGAGAGAAGCGGCTTGGAATAATGGAGTTGGTGCAAACAATAGCGCGCCGATCAGATTCAAGGAAGGTTATTTTCCGGCCACACCTCAAGATTCGCTTCAGGATTTCCGAAGCGAATGTGTGAGCG
>JAJYUX010000035.1 GCA_021792315.1 archaeon | reverse complement strand
ATGTTGATCGTTGTCACAGAGCAGTTGAAGCAAATGGTTTCTTCGCATGAGTTGGGAAAATTCCTGATAGTACTGGATTCAGTATCGAGGTTGCTCCTCTCTTGCGATTCCAAGTCAGTTATTGATTTCATATCATGTTTGAGCTCCAGATTAGAGAATTTTCAGACTAGAGGAATCGCAACTGTCTCTGAGGGGGCGCACGATGACAGAACATTGAACGCTCTGTCTTTTTCCGGCATTGGAACATTTAGATTCAGGATATCTGAAATTAACGGGGAACGTATTAGGCAGTTCAGGATCGAGACGTTGAAAGGAAGACGTCACGATGACAGTTGGAAGAATTACCTTATCACTAACACGGGATTGGACATTGAGGTTTGAAAAATGTTATTGAGTAGAGTGAGGTCAGGAATAGATGGGTTCGACGAACTAGTGCTAGGTGGATTGCCTAGAGGTCAATCAATACTTGTGACCGGAGGCACCGGTACAGGTAAGAGCACTTTTGCAATGCAGTTTATCTACAAAGGCGCCAAGGTTTACGACGAGCCTGGAATCTATGTTACAATGGAGGAATCCGTTCCAAGCATTTTGAAGAACGTATCGACTTACGGGTGGGACATTGAAGGACTGCAAAAGAAGAACAAGATTGCGATGGTTGATATTTCACCTGCAGTAAGCGGCCAACTTAGAAGGGCAGATCCTGCAGATATTTTCTCGAACATTTCGTCCTTGTGGAAGAATATGGGAGCCAAGAGAATCGTAATAGACCCGATCACAGTCTTCGGAATGCAAGCCGATAATCCCATGCAGTTGCGCCAAGACCTTCTTCGTTTCTCAAGTCTTCTGAAACAATTAGACTCTACTATATTGTTCGTGACAGAAATACCAGAGGATAGTCAGTCACTCAGCAGATATGGAGTTGAGGAATTTATTTCAGATGGCGTTGTCGTGATGTACTATTCAAGAGTGGGAGGGCTTCGGGTAAGAGGAATAGAAGTACGAAAAATGAGAGGAACTCCTCACAAGGAGGGGACCTTTCCAATCAAGATTGGCGAAACTGGCTTGATTGTCTATCCGTCAGGAAAGATACCCAAACTGGCTTAGACTCTCGTGGCAGACTTCCAGATCTCATCAATCGCATTTCGTGTAGAGCTTGCGAACGAGCTATTGTTGACCCAGATTGCGATCGCATGATTGATCTCATCTGACAGCGGATCTGGTACGCCAATAATTACATCGCTCGTGTCAGCTATCATCATATCGAAGATAACATGATCAGACTGGCGTACTTCAGCGCTCGACCTTTGTGCCATCGCTATTTCGCCCGCGGAAATCTTAGTGCGTTTCGGAATAATTATCCTCACTTGCTTGTTGTTCTTCGCCGCTGCGTATTCAGAGAGGAGCGGAATGAAAATGTTCCGAGCTTCCACAGCTCTCTTTGCTACCAAGATTATGTCGCTCGAATTCTCAAGGAGTTCTACAAATTTGTTAGATATTGAATTGAATCCTTTGAGAATCGAAATCTCTCCCGAGTTTCCTTGATGAAGCGGGCTTGAGGTAATCTTCTCCAAGAGAGAGGAGACTTCATCCTCAGCCAGCCGTCGGCGCTCCTGCTCCTGCGAGAACTGAGTCTCGAACTGAGCGCTTCTTCCCTTCAAAGCTTGTCTTGGTTGAATTGAGGAGTAGTCGTCTTCGTGTTTTACAACAAAGCCCTTGGACATCAGACTCTCCAGAGTATCGTAAACTCGAGGTAACGGAACCTCGGCTGATGTTGCTATTTGTTTCGGGTTTTGTTTCGGATGCTTAAGTAGTGCGAGGTAGGCTCGCGCTTCGTAGCTTGAGAGCTTGAAATTCTCCTTTAGAGAACTTTCTATCTGTTTGATGGATTCAGGTCCATGGGACAAATTCTATTCACTACTTTTCTGCATCTTACCACGCATTTCTTTGTTAATCTGCCTTTTTGGTGTTTGTCTCGTCAGGACAGATCTAATTTTGTGCCGATTGATAAAATTGTTTGTTCTAGTTCTGGCTCGGATTGTTCTGATGATCTAAATCTATTATCTCTGGGTTTGAGTCTCTAACACAATGCTAAAAAATGGCACGTAACTTGATTGAGTCTGCAAAAAAAGAAATGCCGACTCTAGTCCCAAAGAAAATCTTCCTGACCAAAGGAGTGGGCAGGCACAAAGAACGACTCGCGAGCTTCGAACTCGCCTTGAGGGATGCTGGTATTGAGGCGTACAACCTAGTCACTGTATCAAGCATATTCCCTCCGCGTTGCAAAGTTGTTTCGAGAAAAGAAGGAGTCCAAGAACTGACTCCGGGCCAGATCCTATTCCTTGTCATGAGCAGAATTGCTACAAATGAACCAAACAGATTGATTGCGGCTTCGGTGGGCCTTGCAATCCCCCAGGATCGGAACACTTACGGTTATCTTTCAGAGCACGAAGATTATGGAGAGACCGATGAGAAAGCAGGCGACTATGCAGAAGACCTAGCTGCGTCGATGCTCGCTTCTACACTTGGCATTCCGTTCAACCCCGACCAAAGCTATGACGAGAAGAAACAAATTTGGAAGATCTCTGGAAAGATTGTAAAGACAACTCACATCACGCAGTCTGCAGAGGGCGACAAGAATGGCTTGTGGACAACTGTGATATCGGCAGCCGTCTTGCTAACATGATCCCGTTGATATAAACTGCCACGAGTTTCGAAGAAAGCATCGCAATTCAGCGAGTCTGTTATCAGAGAGATGACGCGGCTCGCCGACAAGTACGGGGCCGTGAATTTGGCTCAGGGCTTTCCAGATTTTTCATGTCCCCGAGAGTTGAAAGCTGCTGCCACAAGGGCACTCAATGATGACTACAATCAATACTCTGTCACATGGGGAGCTCCCTCTCTTCGCGAAGCAATAGCGGAAAAGGAAAGAAGCTATAATCGGATAGACACGAATCCTGACACAAATGTTGTCGTGACTTGTGGGACTACAGAAGCGATGGTCAGCGCACAGCTCGCGGTGCTAGACCCCGGTGATGAAGTGATCGTCTTCGACCCACACTACGAGAATTACGCCCCGGACGCAATAATCTCTGGGGCAAAGCCGATATATATCGAATTGGATCAAGAGGAAAATTTCGCCCTTGATGAGGAGAAACTGAAGAATGCATTCAATTCCAAGACACGCGGATTAGTTCTGAATACGCCGCTTAACCCCATAGGAAAAGTCTTCGAAAGAAGTGAGCTGAAAGTCATCGCGGATTTGTGCAATGATTATGATACCGTATGTTTCTCTGATGAGATTTACGAATACATTCTCTATGACGGAGCAGAACATGTTAGCATAGGAAGTCTGCCTTCGATGCTAGACAGAACTGTCACAATCAGTGGTTTTTCGAAGACGTACAGCGTGACAGGTTGGCGTGTTGGATATGCAATCGCGACTCCTCGCCTGACTGATGCGATTAGGAAGGTTCATGATTTTGTGACTGTCGGCGCCCCACACCCTCTACAGATTGCATGTGTTAGTGCCTTGTCTCTTCCAGAGGCGTACTATGATAAGCTCCGAAATGACTACAATCAACGAAGAGGCCACCTCCTCTCCTCGTTGGAAGAAATTGGTTTTGAGTGCGTAAAGCCCAGAGGTGCCTACTACATCTGGTCAGACTTTTCAGAATTAGATAGAAAGTCGAACGATATTGAATTCGCAAAGCATTTGGTCAAGAAGATAGGCGTCGCTGTAGTACCAGGTTCTTCGTTTTTCTACAAGAGCAACAAGGGGAAAAAGAAAGTAAGATTCACTTTTTCCAAAAGGATCGAAACAATAGATAAAGCCTGTGAACGACTCGCATCGATCTGATCAACAATTGCGGAGCTGCTTTCGGATCTCTCCTTTTTGATAAGGATTCGGACTACGTGAAGTTCATTACCGTGATCAAATTCATTCCTGCAAACCATCTAAGAACAAGATAGCTCTACGTTAATTGCTGCGCCATTTGTGTAAGTATGCCTGCTATCTACGTTGCGAGTTTGGTAGTACACAGGACCTGCAAGAGGAACGTAACCTAGTTAAGAAACTAGATAAAACCTGCATCCCACCTACCTGCCATGAGTTCCATCGAAGAAGGTGCGAGGAATGCAGTACTGATATGCATGGGTTTGAGACCAACTGAACACGTTCTGATCACAGCTGATCTTGCTCAGCTAGAAATAGGACGTGCTCTTGAGAAAGAAGCTTTGGCCGTTACCGGCATGGAAAACGTTAGGCTATTTGTCATTGAGAATTTATCACAGCGGCCGTTGAAAGAACTTCCAAAAGAGATTGATGAATCGATACCTTGGGCAAATGTGACTTTCTGGGCGGCTCAAAGCCTGCCCGGAGAACTCCCCGCCAGGCATCGATTCATAGACAGGGCTAAGAAATTCGCGCGGCATGGTCACATGCCGAATATTACAAGCCAGCTTATGGAACAGGGAATGCGCAGCAACTATGATGAAGTTTACACATTGACTCACAAAATATACGATATCGTCAAAGATGCAAGAATTATAGAAGTGAAGAGTGGCCTTGGATCTGACCTGTGTGTTGAGTTCGATAAGAACTGGAGATGGGTTGCAAGTGATGGAAAATACCACAGCAAAGGAAGATGGGGAAATTTGCCAGAGGGCGAGGTCTTCACGGCGCCTATGAATGTTAACGGGATCCTAGTCACTAACCTCCTAGGCGATTGGTTCTCCGAGAAATATGGAAACTTTGAGGATTCTTTGAGATTGGAAATCAGAAACTCTGTGATTCAGCTGGCAAGCATTCAATGCAAAAATGAAAAGCTGACCGCCGATTTATCGAAGTATCTTTCAACCGATATCAACAGCCCCAGAGCGAGCGAGTTCGCCATGCCAACTAATCCATTGTTGATCTCCCTGCCCACTGTTGGAAACTTGCTTCAGGACGAAAAGGCACGCGTCCATATCGCCTTTGGTGACCCCTATCGAGACGAAACTGGCGCCCCATGGGAGGCCAAGACCCATGTGGACATGTTACTCGAAGCCTGCGATGTCAAAGTCGAGGGCAGAATCATCATGAATAATGGTAAATATATTATCTGAGGAAGTTTGGAAGTGAAGTGTTCACGCGAAAGTAAGGTTATAGGGTAAAGAAATAGGAGTTTCGCAAGTTGCCAAAGAACATCAAGAAAGAATCAGTTGAAGAAGAAACAATAGACGCCTCAACAATAGTAAGAGTACTTTCCAGGCAGGTACTAGACTCAAGAGGAAACCCTACAGTAGAGACTGATATCACACTTAGGAAGGGAGCTAGCGGTCGCGGAACAGTGCCCTCAGGAGCTTCCACCGGTGTTCATGAGGCGCTCGAACTCAGAGATGACAAGAAGACAGTGTATGGCGGCAAGAGTGTAATGCGGGCTGTTGCGAACGTGAACAAGCAGATAGGACCCAAGTTATTGGGTCGGTCCGCCCTTGACCAGCAGGATTTGGATACGTTGATGCTTAAGCTTGATGGTACAAGAAACAAATCCAACCTTGGAGCAAATGCAGTTCTGTCGGTGTCTATGGCGGTTGCTAGAGCAGCGGCGGCATCGAGGAATGAATCTCTGTTCCGCTACATATCCAAGAAGAAGGAGTACAAGCTGCCAATCCCCATGATGAATGTGATAAATGGAGGTGAGCATGCAGGAAATAATCTTGCAATTCAGGAGTTCTTGATCGAACCCGTCGGAGGGAAGAATTTCATGGAAAGTCTCAGATATGGAGTTGAAGTTTACCATTCACTCAAGATTATTCTGAAAGAAAAATACGGGGTGTCCGCGACCAATGTGGGAGATGAAGGCGGTTACGCACCACCGCTCGAAAAGACCGTCGATGCATTGGATTCTATACTGGCTGCAATTCGGGTAGCAGGCTATGACGAGTCACAAATTAGATTGGGACTAGACGCAGCATCGTCCACGTTTTACGATCCTAAGACTCTAACATACAAGATTGATGGAAGAATATTTTCTGCAGGGGAGCTGGATGACTACTACACAAACTTGGTGAGTACTTATCCCATTCTAACCCTAGAAGATCCATATGCTGAGGAGGCCTTTGAAGATTCAGCAAGGTTGACTGCGAAACTAGGGAGAAAAGTGAAGATTATAGGTGATGACCTCTACGTCACAAATGCAGAGAGGCTCGCGAAGGGCATACAGATGAAATCAACTAATGCAATACTGATAAAATTGAACCAGATCGGAACTCTCACAGAGACTATTGAAACAATTCGCCTCGCGAAAAGCTCGAAATTCACCATTGCGGTTTCACACAGGTCTGGCGAGACCGAAGACACATTCATTTCTCATCTTGCGACTGCGGTCGGGAGTCATTTCATAAAGACTGGCGCTCCAGCACGTGGAGAGAGAACAGCCAAGTACAACGAGTTGATCAGAATTTCAGAGGAGCTGGGCTCTGAGGCTCAGTATGCAGGATCTCAGTTCGTCTAGCATAATCATACGAATTCGTGCGTCGACTACGTCCCTTTCAAAGAGATTCTCATTTCGAGTCCATCGTGTCCTCTGCCATAATAGTTCTTTATAGCTCCTGTCTTCGTGAATCCAAATTTCGAATAGAGCGATTGAGCTGCAATGTTGTCCACAGCTACTTGAAGCGTGATGCTAGGCGATTTGAATTTTCTAGCTATTTTCATAGCATCGATAAGCAAACGTGTCGCAATCTTGTTCCTTTTGAAATTCGGGTGAACCGCCAATGAAGTTATCACGACAGTGTTTTTGTCCTGCAACGGAAGTATTACCGAATATCCTGACAAGTTTCCATCGCTCTCCGCGATGCGAAACCCGATGGGAAATCTTTCGAGAAATGAAAGAAAGAGTGATTCGGGATATGGATCTGCGAATGAGAGATTCTCGATAGCTAGCACTTCAGGAATATCTTGTACGACGCAGTATCTAATTAATATCTGCAATCATAACCCTCCAGAGATTTCACGATCCGATTACCAAATATCTCTTTCTCACTTAAAGGAGTGTTGCTCAGATTCCTTTAAGAGAATGAAGCGTTAGGACATACACGCAATAGATCAAATGTGGTGTGTCCTAACTTGTTCACTAGGAGCTTCGGCGGTTCGACAGCCGTGCTCACAATCACGATCTTCCCTTCGTTTTCAGGGTTACGTTACATTTTGGAACTAACTCCATTGATTCTCAAATTGGCATCTTTTTCGGGCGGAATTCCAGGGCAAGCATAGAGGTGATAGTTCGAAGTTGACATACGATTCAGGGCGTACCAACAAGGATACCGAACCAGTCACTTCAATTCTGCTACTATCGCACCTGGTCGAAGTCAATAAGGCAGGAGCAGCATGTGTCAAGGTCGTGGATGTAAGCGGGCCTCTGAAATCAAGGAACGGTTGGGCTTACAGGAAAATGAATGTTCAAGATGGCTCACATTCTGCGAACCTCCTTGTTTCTGAAGAGAAGTATGTTGAGTGGAAATTCAAGAAGGATGATCATATAGTTGGATTAATGCGGAGTAACGGCATAGGTAATGACGGTCGCTTGACGCTGTTTTTCAACGAGTTTCTAGGTCCCTTTGAGACCGCCAAGTTACTTTTCGAGCTTAATGAGAAAATCTACGAGATTACCTCTAAATCTGGAGAGCATATGAAATCCAGTGAGACGGTCTACCAGATTTCGGCAAGAGAAGCAAAATCCCTCTTGGAGCTCATTAAACTCTGGATGAACGAAGGGAAACCACAACATTACACCAAATGGTGTCAGATGCACCAAATAGTCGCCACAAACCTGTACTACATGGGCCTAGTAAAGAGAACTGCTTCTATGTCTGGATTCTACTATCCCACTGATGAAGCGTTGGAATTCTTTGAGGGAAAGAGGGATATCCCAAAGAAGCGAGTCTTTGTCCGTGATAGAGATGGAAAACATGTTCTTGCCTCTGATCAAGGCGATCGCAAGTCATTTTCCGACTATTTAGGCGACTTCGCCGATAGGGAGTCAGCCCTTCGTGAATATAGAGAGGCTCTTGCTGAATATAAGACTAGAATTAAGGCAGGCACGAGTTAGGCTTTACGACCTAAATCCGTGCTACATCTCGACTTTTCACACTCGCCTGAAAAGATCCTTAATCACGAACAAACAACGCTTATTTAGCAAGCATTACCTACCTCAGGACTGAAGCACTAATGGTTTCAGAAAACGATATGGGAATGACGGGTGGAAGCACTGAAGAAGAAACACCAATGAGCGCGGAAATGCCAGAAGTGGAACAGCCAGTTGCACCGGTACCTGCAAAATCGAAATCCAAGAGCGGTGGTAGAAGAGCGGCTCTAAGGATTCTCCGAGAAAATGTTGACTCTCTGGGAAAGGATGTTGCAAGTTTCCGAAAGGCGCAAGAGGCGTCATCGAAGAAGCTTGAGAAACAGATTGCTGCACTTAGAAGCGATATATCAGCGCTCAAGAGCCACATTGCGAAGGATGGAGCTCATGCAAGGGCGAAGAGGGAACAACTGCTGACGAAGATCCTCGCAAAAGTCAATGCATCCAAACCAAAAGCTGCGCCAAAGAAAAAGGCGAAGAAATCGAAGGGAAAGAAGTAAGGTTACTTCTCCCTTTCTTCCTTTTTTATTATCCAAATCTCGTATATACTTCTTCGCACAGTCTTGCCTCAGTAGAAGATTTGTGCTAGAACAAAGTCGCAATGAAGCGACAGGGCATCGAAACAAATTTCGAAAGCTATCTCTTGTTCTCATCTTCGTTATCTTACTGTCGTTTGTCTTGTTTTTTTCTCAAGCGCACACGATAGTTGTCGCAAGTAGTGCAACTTCTAAAGAGGTAGTTGTAGTCAATCTAGACGTTCCGATCGATCAAGGTTCTAGCAATCTTGTAAGCAGAGCTGTTGATAGAGCTCAGACGGACAACGCGGTTGCGGTAATCATCGACATGAACACACCCGGAGGTCTCCTTCAGGATATGCTTTCAATTGTAGATTCTATTTCAAACGCAACCGCGCAGGGGATACCAGTCTATACCTACGTGGGAAATAATTCACTCGCCGCCTCCGCCGGAAGTTACATCGCGATGGCTACGAAAGAGATCTTCATGGGTCCGGGATCTCAAATAGGACCTTCGACGCCGATAGTTGAGGGTGGGACTGCCCTAGAACAGAATCACACCGAGAGCGGTATGCTCAGTCTTATGGTATCACTCGCGCAGGCGAACGGAAGAAATCAAACGGCAGTGACACTAATGGTACTCGACGACGTCGCTTATTCATACTCCGCCGCCCTAACTTATCACGTCGCCGACCACAGCTCAAACAGCCTAACTCAAACTCTGTCTTTGCTCGGTCTTTCAAGTGACAATGTAGTGACCATCAGCGAAAATCCCACAGAACAATTGCTGAGCTTTCTCTCAAATCCGACTGTAGACGGAATAATACTACTGATTGGAATAATCGCAATCGCACTCGATTTTCTGCACCCGACATTTATTCTTTCGATTGCAGGAGCTATACTAATCGCACTTGGCCTAATTGGAGCTGAGGCGATTCAGAGCGGTGGCAATGCCTCAGCTTTGGCCGTTCCTTTCGTTCTTTTCGTTGCTGCAGCTGCTTTAATCGTGCTCGAAGTCAAGACAGGCCATGGATTCATGCTCTTCGCAGGAGTTGTAGTCGGTGCGCTGGCGACGATCTTGATTGCTTATGAAGTTCCATACTCACCATCACCTTTTGGTGACCTTCAATACTTAGAACTCGGTGTCTTCGTTGTAATTGGCGGGTTCCTTGCCGCCTATGCCAGGTGGATAGGCCGATCACTACATAGCCGGCCATTTGTTGGCTCTGAAACCCTTCTAGGGAAGACAGGGACTGTTTTCGCCGACCTCTCACCTGCTGGAGAAGTTTCTATCGATGGAATAATCTGGAAAGCAAAGTCATCAAATAGTCAACCCGTGTCAACGGGTACAAGGGTAAGAGTAGTTCGAAGATATAATCTTGTGCTGGAAGTAGAACCGGAACCCATAAAGGAAAACATTCAGTCAAGTAGTTGAAGGTTATTTGTAATGGCAGCTGCGTCGTCGGACATTGCTAGTCTCGTCGTCACTGTATTCATCGTGATCGTGGTACTCGCAATCATTCTTTCCGGCGTGAAGATATTGAAAGAATGGGAGAGAGCTCCCTTGCTAACTCTGGGGCGTTATCGAGGCCTAAAGGGCCCGGGTTTGATCTACGTTCCGCCGTTCATAAGCAAGATTCCTTACATAATTTCGACCAGACTACAGGTTACTTCTTTTCGAACCGAACAAACGTTAACACGAGACAACGTGCCTGTCAATGTTGACGCCGTCATGTATTTCCAACCGGTAGATGTCCAGAAATCAGTTTTGAACGCGGAGAACTATGGCAACGCAACTCAGCTAGCTGCACAGACTACCCTTAGAGAAACGATTGGAGGCGTCAGCTTTGACGACCTTCTGTACGAGCGAGAGAAGATAGGTGCTTCAGCACGTAAGATAATCGATTCCAAGACGGAAGCTTGGGGCGTAAAGGTCACCGCTGTGGAAATTAGAGACATAGCAATACCTCCTACGTTGCAAGAGGCAATGTCCAGACAGGCCCAAGCAGAAAGAGAGCGAAGAGCGAGAGTCACACTTGCTGAGGCAGAATTTCAGGCGGCGCAGAAGATGGTGGATGCTGCAAATCTCTACTCTGCAAATCCGCGAGCTATGGAGCTCCGATGGATGAACATATTGTACGAGCTGGGTCTTCAAGGAAGAGGTACGTTGATGCTGATACCCACAAACGTTCCAACTGCCGGTGTTGGATCTACTCCTAACACTCCCGCAGGTGCTGGTCCGATAGTTCCACCATATGGAGTCGTTGGTCTAAAGGAAATTCAGGATATGGTTTCTACTCCCAAGACTGGGATGAAATCGTCGCAGGCTACAGACAGCTCAGGAAATTCTATGCAGTAGTGTACGAAAAGAAGTTTCGTTTGCCGGTTCGTCTGAGCACACCCTTCTTGCGCAGTATTCCGAGCGCCTGACTGACCTTCCTACTAGTAAATTTCTTTCTGGTAACCTTAGCTAATTGATCTCCTGTTTCGCCTGTCGTCTTTGGCGATGAGAAGAAGCTGGTCGAAAGCAGATTTGATTCTATCTCTCTTAGTATGGCGGTTGTCTCGCCCTTGCCAGTTCTTGATGAAGTCTTCGATTCGCCCTTCTTGGCCTTCGTTGATCGAAGCTTTGAGGCAATTCGCTTCAGTTCCGAATAAGCGTCGTAGAGATCCTGGGGTTTCTTGCTCTCAATTGAAATCGAACCAAACTTAGTTTTGTATGCGATGATGTACTTCAAGCGGATTCCGTTAGAAATTGGCTTGAGAAGCTATTTTACCGTTTATGCTCGCTCGAAGAATACTGCAGCTAGAGGCCTATGAAAATTGACTCAGTCTGTATTCTTTCGAGATCCGCTCGCATGCCATGATAAGCCCATTTGGTTACTACTAATCACAAGATCATCTTTGGTAACTGCACCGACATGCACGAGGTGGCCAGGGAATCCGTCCATCTCACAGTTACTTCTCCGCCGTATTACAACGCTCCGTTTGATTATCCGGGGATGTACCGGGATTATGACGAATACATTGGAATGCTTTCTAGGGTCACTGATGAGCTCTATCGCGTGACTGGGGAAGGAAGAATTGTTTGCTTTGTGATTGACGATATGCTAGTTGATGGCGAAAAACTCCCAATTGTCGCAGACACAACAACATTGATGAGACAGACCGGCTTCCGATACAGGGACAGGATTGTCTGGGTAAAGCCTAAGGGATACTCGAGAATCAGCCGAAGATCAGGAGTGGTAATTCAGCACCCTTACCCAATGTACTTCTATCCTGACAACATCCAAGAAAGTGTCATCATATTCCAAAAGGGGAAATTCGATTACAAGAGTATCAAGGAAATGGATCAGCACAGACTGGAAGCTTCGCGAATAGACAGCAAGATGTTGAACGAAAACGAGTGGAACTTGACTGTTTGGCCGATTACAAACGTTCTGCCAACAAATAATCCCCTCGAAAAGGGGATAGCGGCCTATCCCGAGGAGTTGGCTTCAAGACTAGTCCAACTCTTCTCATTTGTTGGTGATACTGTTTTGGATCCGTTTCTGGGTTCGGGCACTACGAGCAAGATGGCTGCTGCATATGGAAGAAACTCGATTGGGTATGAGCTGAACTATTCTCTCAAGGATAGAATAGCTGCGAAGATATCTTCTGCTGGTTCCGTCCGAATACAATCTGAGAAGCGTCATGATTGCATAGTGCCAGTGGTAATTGAGGAAGACACGCGGCCGATTGAGAAAAGACCGCGCCAGAGCTCCCGCTAGTTACTCTCTCGTCAGTATGTGAACTTCGCACTGTGCCTTGTTCTTGAACTTCTCAGCGTCTGCGGAACTACCAACTATCGCCCCGTAGTGCATAGGAATCGCGACCTTGGGCTTAATTCTAGTAACAGCCTGAAGAGCCTCATCCACTGTCATCACATAAGTCCCTGAAACGGGAATCAGCGCAATATCAGGGGCCAGATTATTCATCTCTGGTATCAGATCTGTATCTCCTGTGTGATAGATTGTGACTCCGCTCTTTGTCTTTATGATGTAGCCAACCTTGCCCTCTTCCTTTGGGTGGAAGGGCTTCCCAGGTTCTCTGTATTTGTTTGTATTGTAAGCAGGAATCGCCCGCACTTCGAATCCCCCCACTCGAACTTCATCTCCGGGCTTTACCATCTTGATCTCTTTGGGAGATACCTTTGCTAGCTCGGCCCTACAAGATTCTATCGCAACGACAGTGGAGCCCTGTTTTAGTACTTTCTTCAGATCCTCAACATTGCAGTGATCAAAGTGTTCGTGAGAAAGCAGTACAAAGTCCGCCCTTTCATCTCGCGTCAGTTTGAATGGATCTATTACGAGAGACTCAGAACCATCTTGAATTAGGAAACCGTCGTGACCTAGCCACGTAATCTCTACACCTTTGTAGCCATACATTTCCTTAAACCCAAGACATGTGCCGATACAAGTTGCAAAAAGCTTTTCCCCGTCTAGTCTTATTCCTTGTCGCTTCACATCCATAGCTAAACTATACATACGAAAGACCTATGAATAATCAGACAGAACTGCACAGTTGCAACCATCCTCTCCAGTCGACAAATCGATAGAGACGTTCCTTGGGGCACTAGCTTCCCTTGGTCTTTCTCAGTACGAGAGCAAATGCTATCTCGCCGCAGTACAGATTGGCCCCGCTACAATAAACCAGATTGGAATAGTCGCCGGAGTCCCTCGAACCAAGGTCTATGGTTCTGTAAGAAAACTGGTTGAAAGAGGCCTTCTCGAACCAAGCGAGGATGATTCAAAGATTTTCATTGTGCGCTCTCCCAAGGATGTTTTGATCCCTCTTCTTGAAAAAGAAGACAAACGCCTGAAGCAAGGGATTGAAGCTCTCACTGAGCTTGAGGTGATCCATCAGTCAATGGCGTATGTGAAGCGGGCAGAAACGCTTCGCTCGAAGGTTCTCAGATATTATCCGAGGTCTAGTGTCACTCGAAAGATGAAGGAGCTTTTCATGGGCTGCAAAAAGAAAGCTACTATTCTGACAACTGCAAATGGTTTGATCAGAATTTCAAAAATGTCTGATATTCTATTTGATCGATCTAGACTCGGAATGTCACTTGAAATTTTCAGCTCATCGCGCGATGAGCCTGTTTTCACCACTGCAATTCAAAACCTGAAAGAGATCGAGAATTCGTCGATTTCGCTGCTACCTTCTGCGGCACCTATTCAAATTGTCGTTGTGGATGGACAATACGTTCTTGTCTGCGAACTAAAACCTGACGACCTGAGAGACGACGGACAGGATGTGGCATTCTTGATTCAGAGCCCTGAGATGGCCGAGATGATGGAAAGTCTCATCAGAGTCATGTCAACCGTTCACAGTGAATTGCCTTCATCCTAAGCTGTGAGAGAATCTTGAGTATGCCCTAGACAGTTTAATATGGAGTATCATCGACTGACTACTGAAACCGGCGAATCTTCAAAATGACAAAACGCATCGTAGTTGGGATTTCTGGAGCGAGTGGGGTAATTTACGGCGTTCGCTTGCTAGAGGTCTTGAAAAGCCAAGGAGTAGAGACGCACTTAGTAATGTCACCTGCGGCAAAAGTTACTATCGTGGCAGAGACAAAATACACAGTCCCCTCGGTCGAAAAACTCGCAACAAGAGTCTACAAATTCAGCGACATTACTGCCACGATATCTTCTGGTTCATTTGAAACTGACGGCATGGTGATAATTCCATGCAGCATGCACACCTTGGGAGCGCTCGCTTCTGGCGTCACAGACAGTCTTCTCACGCGAGCTGCAGATGTCACAATCAAAGAACGCCGACCCATGATTGTTGTTCCGAGAGAAACACCACTTTCGCTTATTCATATAGAGAACATGAAGAGACTCGCCGAAGCTGGCGCCATTATCGTTCCTGCAATGCCAGCTTTCTACATCAAGCCGAAGAGTCTGGAGGACTTGGTGGACCATCTAGTTGGAAAAGTTCTTGATCTCCTGAAGCTAGAGAACTCGATGTTCAAGCGCTGGGAAGGAATGTCAGCAGATTGAAAGTGGACTGATTGCACCTTTCGGACCTGAAGTATGAGATAACCTCGTGGCTGAGATTTAGGACTTTTCGTGGAAGCATCAAGATATTGATGAAACTCCTAGGTCCGACCAAAGAGGACATTATCCTTGATGTCGGCGCTGGGACAGGGGTAATTGCAAATGAGGTTTCAAAACTTTGCGACGAAGTTTTTGCCCTGGAACCGAATATCGGCAAAGTCGAATTTATGAAGAGAAAGTTCCCCACAGTCAAAGCTTTCGATAGTGCTGCGGAGAATGTGGGCTTTCCTAATTCTTATTTCACAAAAGTATACTCAATCAGCGCTTTTCATCATTTCGAAAACCAAGATCAAGCTGCTTCGGAGTTTAACAGAGTCTTGAAGCGAGGAGGGTTGCTCTTGATTCATGAACTTCATCCAAAAGGTTCGATAGCTAAGCTTGAGAAAAGACATTATGGTTCGAGTTTTAAGACTCCAGAAGATCTCGAGGAGAAATGCGAGTCTGCGGGGTTCAAGAAAACTGGTTTCGAAACTACGAAGCAGGGCTATTTTCTATTGTTGAACAAGGTTTAGGCGTACTTGTCCGCGTCCACGTCCCTCGGGGAAAGATTGATCATGTAGCGATCGATGCTGTCTACATCGTTGTCTATTCTCTCGATAGCAATCTTGCGGAATTTGTTGAAGATGTCCTTAAGAGATTCCTCGTCAAGTCCATTTGCTATCTGAGGGTTGGTCAAGAGCGAACTCCAGCCAATATTTGATTGCTTCATGAACTGGATGCACTCCATTATAGAGCTGATGTAATCCAGTCTGTCCTTTGGTTCCGCCTTTGCTAGTTCATTTTTCAAATTCATTATTGAATCGCGAATGTTCACAATGTCCTTGTTCCAGCTACTCATACCAATCAACGTGCTTTAAGTCTAGCAGGATTTGATGGATATATTGATTTCAGTTCAAAATGCCTTGGCTCAGAGTTGCAACTTGAACTTGGAATTCTTCTCTTAGAAATCTGAAGCGCTCAACATTCTTCAGAAATCCTTAATTCATTTTCATGTGAAGCCTGCCCGACAATGAGCCCAGGACTGATATCAAAGGCGCCTGTTATTGGAGAGGGCAAAGAACAGTGGGTTGCGAACCCCACATATTCCTGCGTCCGTTGCTCAGCTTCTTTCAAGTCAAGAG
>JAJYUX010000147.1 GCA_021792315.1 archaeon | reverse complement strand
GTGCAAGAATATTGCGTAACAATTGATCGGGTTAGATTCCTTGCTTCTCTGAAAGGGGCCACGTTATCACGCGTGAAGATCATGTTCTGAGTATAAATCGAAACTCGACTATTAATCCTAAGTGTGGAAGGAGTTGAAATTCGATTCAAGGATCGTCGTCTTCTCGCTTGCTCTTGGATTGCTATTGATGCTGGTTTCGTTTGCACTTTCTACAAGCGCAATTTCGCTCACTATTCCGAACTCCAGTTTCACATGCGAAGGCACGGCGACAGGCTTTCCACTTCCCTTCTTCTATTCAATTAATCACATTCATGGGACTACTCCCTCAACACATTCGACAGGTGTGTGTACGACGACTGCTCCCAACATATCGGTCAACTCCCTGAACGCTTCACTCGATTATCTATTCTGGTTTGCAGTTTCCGTTCCAATTATTCTGCTGCTTGGCTGGATATTTTGGAGAGAAACTCCGCCCAAGGTCGAGAAAACGCCTGAGCAGTCCACAATTCAGTAGAGAAATTCCTAGATAAGTAAATGAAGACTCCAGAACGCTGATTACGAGGCGTTATGCTATCTACTCTCAAAGAAAACAAGTAACTGTGCCTAAACCTGCCAAAATGAATGAAACGACGATTGTTGGCTCACTAACTTATCTCTACACTTGCCACAGGTAGTAAGCAAGTTCAAAGTACCATATCGCCGTGACAATTGTCCTGACCTGTGTCAGACTTGCGCCGTTGGACAGATAATCAAGGACCGCGGCGAATACCCCAAATGCTGATACGGCAATTCCTAACAATCCAACCAACTTGGGAATCGAGCTTTTCAACATCACAATCGAAAACACGAGGAAGGCAAGATAGAGAGCTGTTTCGGAGGCAAGACCGTCTATCTTTACTCCAATGATTATGCTCTGATAAGCTGCTACAAATGCCGCTTTTTGGAAATCGGTCGTTGCCTGAGTGTAGCTCGTACTCAAACCTACAAGAGAGGAAGCACTCCCATAAGTGAGGGCAATCACTACCAGGGAGAGAACAGAAAACAACGAGGCCAGCACAACCATGGTCGGATTGATTTTCTTCAAACGAACGTAAAGTGCTGGTATGCCTATCAGAAGTACCAAAGAGCTCACGCCAAGCAATGCATAAGCTATCTGGAAAGAAGTTGGATTGTTTGCGATGAATTGCATCGCACTTTCGAAGCTTGTGGGTAGATGTATTGGCGTTATCAAGGCGTAAATCAGTTTCATTTCGATGGATCCGGAGATTCCGACCCTTATCGTTCCCTGTGTGCTGATGAAGTGAAAAGTCAGCAGGAAAATGTTGATCTCGTTCAATAATGTGATAATTCCAGTAATGACAAATGCGATAGCTCCGGCCTTTACCAAGCCTTTCCATGAAGATTCAACATCGAATGTCAAATCGCTCAAATCACTTGTCCAAAGAAAAGGAAACTCGTTACAACATTTGGAAAAACATGCGCCTTTTCTATCCCACATTCCTGAGAGAGCCTCCAGGTATTCTCTAGCAGTCTATCAAAGGTGCTTCCCTCAACCTGAAGGATTGGCATACTCTCTTGATCTCCTTCAGAACGAAATAAACAGAATAGGCGATCATCAGAGTTGATACTATCAATCATGCTGGGAACTAGACACGGTCTCAAAACGAAGTTTTTGCCAATCTAGGGTATTAGTTTCCAAGAATCGTAGCAATGGCGGCACAGCTTGACAACATTAAATAGATCTTAGCATGTGTCCTAGCCAATTCCAATAATCCGCGGAGCAAGGATTTGAAGTTTGTTTTCAAAAAATCACAGGAAAGCGATATCGGCTGGAATCGCAGCCCTGGTTGTGATCATAGTTGTTATAGCTGGCAGTGTTGGCGCTTACGTAGTCTTGACTCAAAGTAATCTCAGTTCAAGAACCTCGACTCCAACGACCGTTCCCACGTTTACTTCGACTTCCTTGACCACAGCGACATCCACTGAGACAAGCACAAGTTCAACATCTTCGACATCGAGCAGAAGCCCCACATCCACCACTCAGGTCAGCACGATATCACAGACTTTTACGACCACAAGTATTTTGACGAGCGCTTCTACAATCAGCTCCACAACTAGCAGCACGACCACGCAGTCTTGCACCTATTCCTCTGCCACGTCTCAATCTGCCAATGCTTCTTTGACTGCTTTTGTGCCTGACCTGTTAGGCAATTTTACTAGTATGACGATGGAGAGTACAGAGTGGGTTAATGGAACAGTTTCTAGCAACCTCAATTCTTCCTACTTCTTGGTAGGTAGGCCGCAGGTAAACGGAACTCAGGGTTATGAGGTGAACTTTACCGATGACATTGTGTCTTCTCAGGTGACAGCCAATCAGACCGGAACAATCTGGTTCCTGGCTAACGGGACAGCCTCGGAGGTGGATGTTGGTTCAACAAAGTTCTCCGGATACTATGCGGCGCTTGAAGGCGAGGCTCTGATACTCCCCTACAATCTCATATTCCAAGTTGGCAGCGAGTTCAACGACACTTTCATCTCTCAACTGCCCAGCTCTGATTACACTGTTCTTAACCAGTCAAGCGTGATGCTCGGATCTGTTCAGGCAAACCAGACTGTTTATTCCTTCTCTCCAAGCTTTCTTGACAACATGAGTGCGTCACAATCTGCATGTACTCCACTCACTGGAATCAATTATTCTGACTTCGTCATAGGCATGTCGAAGGTCTCTGGAGTCAACTTTGGGATCTTTACTCTTGCCTACGAACAAGCAAACGTGAACGGGACAGACACTGCAGTACTGCTCAAACTGACTTCACTTGCAGTAGCTTAGTTGTTGTATCTTACCTTCAAAGTCCTTTATGAACGGAATAGCTCAGGTGGAAGAGAATCGACGGGTTATCCGGCGCGTGGCTCCACTGTCGTAGGAAGATTTGCCCACGGAAAACAGTCATTTGGTTTCTCTTTGAAGTCCGATATTGAAAACCAATTCATAGTTCCCGTTCTTGTCTCTCTCCTTCTTCCAGTTTAGCTCGTTGATCCTATACTTGCCAGTAGCTAGTTCACCCTTGTCAGTCGTGACTTCGATTTCTTGCGTGCTTCCTTCACGCAGAAGATATAGGCTTGTTTCTACATGCTCAAGAGATTCGCCAGACTGAATGCGGCCACGGATTCCTATAGATCCTCCCAAGTATGCTT
>JAJYUX010000034.1 GCA_021792315.1 archaeon | reverse complement strand
TCAACATCTCAAAATTCCTCCCGGAAGAACAGGTTTGGATAATTGGCGGACTGAGTCCAACTGCACTCATCCATGAACGCGGCGAGCAAGTTGATGAGTTCACTTATCGAGTAGATCTCTCTGGGAAGATAATGATCTTTACAGAGCCTCCTGAAGCTGAGACATTAGACAAATTGCTTCCGATTCTCTCTCACGACGCCGAACAGATTTCCTACAAGTTCACAGACAAGACATCTGACGGACGGTTAGCTACCATGACGGCATTGATTCAAGGTTGGCCCGCCGTTATTCTTTGCGGAACGTTATCTAATCTTCCAGCGGCTCTAGCAACAAGGTTTATTGTTGATCAGCCTGAAATCAGTCTTTCAAAAGTTGAAGACGCCATTGCTCAACAAGCAAGTATCGCAGAAGAGCCAGACGCACTTCGGGAATCGGATAACCAGACTACGATGGTATGGAAAGCAGTGTTTTACGAGCTGTGGTCCCAGACAAAACAGAATGGCAAGTTCAAGGTCAAGATACCATATGCAAAGGTTCTTGCAAAGCACTACTCGAAATCAGGCCCGTCAGACATGCGTTTCTTCCGCCATCTGCTACGTGTTATCAAAGCAAATTCAGTTATTCAGTATCAGCAACGAAAGAAGGACTCAGACGGTTATCTGATTGCATCAGCAAAGGATTTCATCGAGGTACTGTCGGATTTCAAACCGCTTGTTGCACCATCTCGTCGAGGAATAGCACTTGATACAGCCATGATATATGAACAGCTCACAAAATCGCAGATGGAGCAGTTCCGTTTCGAAGACATATACAATGTTGCCAAGTCAGTCCTAGGAGTTCAAATCTCTCCTACTACAACGAGAGACCTCCACATCAAAGGTTTAGTAGGATGCGGCCTTCTGGAGGAGGCAGTTGATCCGAAGGATTCTAGGCGAAAGGTGTACACGACCACCGAGCCTCTCACGGCCGAACTATTCGACGATGAGGAACAAACTATCAAGGATGTCTCAGAACAGTGTGGGAAGTGCTCTGAGAGTAGGCAACAGACAGATGATTCAACTCGAAAACCGGATAATGTTTCTCCCAATCAAGGAACGAATACTGCCAATATTCCAGAAGAAGAGATGAGCAAAATACAACAAACATTCAAAGAGTCCCGTTGTAATAGTGGCGACATTCCCGACAACGGTCTGATATCTGAGGCTGCGAATAGTCCTTACGCAAGCATGGATCATCTCATAATAGAAGTTATCAAGAGCAGTCCAGGTGTCAGTTTGAGAGAACTTTCCTCTAAAATCGGACTTTCTGATAGAACAACTTCGAGAAGAATGAAGCACCTTATCGATGACCTCGGGAAAGTAGAATCTAGGCTAGGCCAGAGAGGGGGCTATTTTCTGACCTGTCCTGCAAAGTTGTCAACTCAGCCGTGACCTGATTTACGGATCTCATCCATTAAGGACAAGCCCGCCCTTGCGAACCAACACCTAAAGTGAATATTTAAACTCCATAACTCGCTTCATAAAGGAACGCCGTTCCTTGGAAGGGGCCTTGGTACTTTGTATTTGAAGTCCATAGTGGGTTTCATAAGACGAAACGTCCCCCCCGTGTGAATGAGTAAGAGGGGCCCTTCATATGGTGGCAGGATTAGGGCACCAGTACGGGCAGGGTCGTTTAATTGCACGATCACACTATTTGGCTGATCTGAAATGATCGACCTCAGACGGATTATCATCCACTTGTATCTTTAAATTCGAGCGGACACGAGTTTGACAGAGAACTCATAATGGTTCAACGTAGAACGATTGGAGTCAAGCTCAATGAGGAACAGATAGCGGCCCTTAATCTGAAACTAAGGCAGAGTGGCTACACAAGCATTGCAGAGATGGTCAGGGACTTTATCAACGGTTCTTATTCGCCAAGCAATTACTATTTGGACAAGTTGAGCACCGCAGTTTCAGAAAAGGTTGTACAAAGGTTGTACATTGACCCAAAAGGGCTTGCTGAAATGGTCGAGATCACGAGTGAAAATGGAAGAAGGTGCCAGCACCGCCACCTCACGAGGGCTCACGCACCTCACTAATATGACGGCGACATGCGGTTTGACTTCTGGGTTCGGAATGAGTCCAGGTCGATCCCGCACGCTATGGCCGGCTGACAGGTATCTTCCAAAACGGGTAGATTAACTTTCCCATTGATCGAAGAATTAGTTCGATGGGACATTACGTGATCGTCTTCCGGAATTCCAATCTTTCTAGCATCAAGTTTGGTTACGACTTGCGAGGCTTACGCGTAAAAATGGGGCGTTGTCGACTAAGGATTTTTGATATCAAACCCTTGCTTGAGATATCTTGGAGCTCTTCTTCGTTTAGATCCATAAGAGAGGTGTAGTCATATGGAATTTGCGTGTCCTTCTTTGTAGTCAACTAAGTAGTGAAGAACGTCCAAATTTCTTGAAAGGATACCTTGCATCGAATCCTCGGTCCTTGGACTATTCTTCTGAATCTGCTCAAAATCGTACAAACAATACATGACTCCATCCTTTCCCCGAAAAAGGAAATTGCACTGAGGAAAAGTGCCCTCTACCGAATCGTATCTAGATGATCCTGCTTTGGACGTCTTCACCATTGGCAATCTCTCTAACTAATGCTCTTTGATTTGACAGAGAATACTTCCACATTGGCAAAATCCCGTACCTGTACGTGTCTCGCAATGGCGAGAGAGCCTGATTCCCTTGTCAAAGACGTTTCACTCGCAAGTTAACTTGGTCGATGTTTCGAGACATTAGGGTTGTCCAATACATAGAACCTCCACTTCCTATCTGAACCCGAGCTCACTCCGATACGAGACGAGACCTTCACCACCGGTTTCTCCTTTATGTCGACAACATATATCGGACTGCTTGAAGATGTGATGTCTATACCGTTGAGCTTTAGGTCGATTGAAAGGGCCTGACAAAGTTTTCCCGGACCACTCGCAATGTCATTTGCGGCTGTCTTTTTCCTAAGGGCCTGCATTGTTTCCAATCCACTTCTAGGATCAAGGGCGCGTATTAGAACAGCACTGGCAGTTCCTTTGGTTCCTGTGACGAAATTTAGGCAGTGATGAAATCCATACGTGAAATAGATGTAGGCATAGCCAGATTCTCCGAACATGACCTCATTTCTCTTTGTCATTCCGCGATAAGCATGACTTGCAGGGTCGCAGGCCCCGCCGTATGCTTCGGTTTCCACGATTATTCCGTCAAGTCGAGTATCTTCATTCAGTTTCCTTACTAATAGCTTGCCAATCAAGTCCCTCGCAACACGAACAGGAGATCTTGAGTAGAAATTTTTACGAAGTATCGTTTCCATTTTGAAGAACTCTTAAATTGTCCAAAGCTTCAATCGATGTTTTATATGTCTCAAAGTGAGGAAACGACCAGCACTCTTCAGGAGCGTCTTCCTCCGGGTCAGGTTCTAACGAAGGGAT
This sequence comes from archaeon, assembly GCA_021792315.1. Next base: position 12,497 of record JAJYUX010000034.1, on the reverse strand, counting down.
GGCCAGTTCTCTACGCAGGATCAATTCCAAACATATCCAAAGAGTCTTGGAGTTTGCGCGTCCATGGCGAAGTCGAGAATGAACTATCAATCTCTTATTCTGAATTACTCAACTTGAGACGAACTGTTCAGGTTTGCGATATTCACTGTGTCACCAGCTGGAGTAGGTTCGACGTGATGTGGGAGGGCGTTCGTTTCAAGGATCTAATGGAAATTGCAAAGCCCACTCCCAAAGCCCACTTTGCAATTTTCCAATGCGAACAGGGCTTCATAACGAATCTCCCTATCGACCTCTTGTACGATGACGACGTGATGATTGCATTCAAAGCGGATGGAAGGGATCTCGAACCCGCCCATGGCGGCCCGGTCAGAATGCTCGTTCCTAAAAGATACTTCTACAAGTCAGCAAAATGGCTAAAAGGAATCTGGCTCAGCGAGAAAGACGTACCTGGTTTCTGGGAGATTCGTGGCTACTCGAACTCGGCGGACCCATGGAACGAGGAACGGTATGCCGGCCTGAGTTACGCTGAGATCGTAAAAAACAGGATAAAGGCTTACGGACGGAAAAAGAACTAACCTGCCATTCTAGCGACATGTGCTCTGAGACGATCCTTTCCATTTTCGACGAACAAATCATTCCAAATATGAAATGCATACACTGTCCAAAGTAGTGAAACTGTGCTGAAGGAATCTTTCGCGAATGGAAACAGGTTCTTTAAGGCAGTTACGTCAAAGTACTGTTTTACAACGGGTGACTCGCTTATTGTGTTTCTTATTTGTACCCCAAGCTCACCCGACCACCATTTTACGACATCAAGACTGAATCCCTGCTTTGGTTTTCTAAAACATTCATCCGGTAAGATGCCTGTCATCGCACTTCTGAGAAGTGTCTTGCCTCCCCCATTTTCGTAATTGTAAGTGTACGAAACAGGAAGCATCAGATCCAGAAGCTGATTGTCGAGCAGTGGAACTCGGTTTTCCAGTGAATGTGCCATACTCATGGAATCGTCAATAGAAAGAAAATCATCAACGAGTTTGGTGCCAAATTCCGCATAAACTGCCTGTTGTACAAACAGGTTGTTGTTCTGGAAGTATGCATTCCTAATCTTTGATTCGAGAGCATCTTTGTACTGCGTTATTGGCCGCGCAAAGATGTACCTATCGAGAGATCCAAAAGCCGGTGAAACTGCTGTGATGTACGTGGCTGCTCGATTTTTTACGTTTGCCAGAAGCTGCTTCTTCTTTCCACTCGTGAAGGCCGATAGTAGCGAAGCGCCGGGAACCTTCATGAGACTCTGGGCTCTCTCGAACGCAATGTATCTGGATGAAGTGGGGTAACCGAAGAAAAGTTCGTCTCCCCCTAGTCCGCTAAGACAGACTTTGACGTACTTTCTGGCGAACTGACTTACAAACCAGCTGTACGTATTGAGTTTCGGCAATTCTGAATGCCATATCATATCAGGATATAGCTCAAGAGTCGCCTTGTCCGTAATTGTGAATGAGTAATGCTCAGTTCCAAAGTGATCTGCAACTTTTTTCGCAGAGTCAAGCTCGTCATCCTCATGACCGAAACCCATGCAGAATGTCTTCAGTTTGCGCGGATAATATTTCGACGCAAAAGCTACTATGGATGATGTATCGAGGCCACCAGAAAGGAACGCACCCACTTCGACGTCCGAGATGAGTTGTCTCCTTACAGATTGCTCTAAAGCGTCTCTTACTACTGTCGTTTCGGGGCAGAAGTTCTGTCTTAAGCTCGGCGGTGACCAGTAGGCGAGAACATTTCCTGTATCAGAATCAAAATAGTGCCCGGGAGGAACTTTGAGGATTCCTGAAAAGAGAGTCTGTTCGAAAGGAACATAGTAAAGCGCAACAAGATAGTACAAGCCCTCTGGATTCACCACGGCCGAGGTAGCGCTGTGGGCCAGAATCCCTTTGACCTCGCTACAAAAAACTAGATCGCCATTCTGAGCCCTGGCATAGTGGAGTGGTTTCACACCAGCTCTGTCTCTCGCCAGAATCAAGCGTTTCTTCTTGATGTCCCAGATCGCAATAGCAAACATTCCATCAAGTAGAGAAAAGATCTGCACTCCGTGCTGTTCAAAGCCGTGAAGAATCACTTCCGTATCTGATCTCGTTCTAAACTTGTGACCTTGCTTCTCAAGATCCTGCTTTAGCTCAAGAAAGTTGTAGATCTCTCCGTTGAAGACGATGACCAGATTTTCATCTTCGTTGAAAATTGGCTGGTGACCGCCCTCTAGATCTATTATGCTCAATCGGTTTGAAAAGAGTGCAACAGCATTGCTTACGTATTCACCATAGTCGTCTGGACCTCTGTGTTTTATGAGGGCAGACATTTTGTGCGCTAATTCCGAAGACGCTTCAATGCCCAGGCAGCCGCCAATTCCACACAAGGCAGTAACTCAATTTCCCGATCAGCTATATTGAGGTTTAGAACGCAAGCGGAGTGTCCTCAGTGACCCAGTGGGTTGAACGAATCGAGAAAGTTTTTCTAGGCGCTATTCGAGATTGGCATCGGGTTTCAGGATTGAAGTCACTTCGTGTGAACGAGTTTTGGATTATTTGAGCACACCCAAGCTTGCACGACAATATTTTTCAGCGGCGATTTGAAGTGACCTTAGAAAATACAAAGCCCGGCGAGTTTATTGTAACTCCGTGGGAAGTAGAAGGAGAAATTGATTACGATAAGTTAGTTGAGCGATTCGGCACCTCTAAGATCACGCCCGAGCTTCTATCGCAATTCGAAAGACTAACTGGTGAAATACATCTTTTCCTGCGAAGGAAGATCTTCTACTCACACAGGGATTTAGACTGGATTCTCTCCCGATACGAGGCAGGGGAGAAATTCTTTCTCTATACTGGAAGAGGACCCTCTGGAGGAGTTCATCTAGGTCACATTTTACCCTGGATTTTCACGAAGTACCTCCAGGACAAGTTCGACGCGGAGTTGTATTTCCAGATGACAGACGACGAAAAATACTACAATTCAGACAAGCTTTCTTTGGAACAAACAAAGAAACTGGCGAGGGAAAATACACTAGACCTCATCGCACTTGGTTTTGATCCGAAGAAGACTTTTGTTTTTACAGACACAGGCTACATGAAGACGCTCTATTCAATCGCTGCCAAGGTCGCAAAGCACACTACTTTCAGTACGGCAAAGGCAGTATTCGGATTCGAAAACAGCACTGACATTGGCATGGTCTTCTTTCCCGCTCTCCAGGCTACCCCGTGCTTCCTGCCCTCAGTGCTTAAGAAACATAACATACCGTGCCTGATTCCTGCTGCGATTGACCAAGATCCTTACTGGAGGGGAATCGCCAGGGAAGTTGCACCAAAGCTGGGATTCTACAAACCAGCTCAGGTACACTCGAAGTTCATTCCAGGTTTAGGGCAAGGAGGCAAGATGAGCGCTAGTCAGCCGGAGACTGCAATATTTACCACCGATTCTCCGAAGGAAGTGGAAAAGAAAATTCTCGCCTCATTCACAGGCGGCAGATCCACGGTCGAAGAGCAGCGAAAGTTGGGAGGTCAGCCTGACATTTGTCCAGTCTACCATTACTACTATTTTATGTTCGAAGAAAACGACAACAATTTGTCTAATATTTACGAGGAATGCAAGAGTGGAAAATTGCTTTGCGGGGATTGCAAGAAGATGCTCGCCCCACGTGTACGTAAATTCATTGACGAGCATCAAGCAAAGCGAGCCAAGGCAGAGAGCAGGATTGATGAGTTCGTTGTGGAGGACATTGATGGTGATCTTAGGAAGAGGTCAGAGCTATGACAGAGTCTTCTCCTCTTCATCCAATTGAGAAGACAATTCTTGGCTCCCTTCGTGTTTCTACAGACAGTCGCATTGGTTTGGATGAACTCGTCAGCACTAGTAATCTTTCGATAGATCAGGTAAGGCGAGGTGTGGAATGGCTCAAGGCTAAGGATCTGATTCAGACAGATCAGAAGGAAGTAACTACCTACTCATTAGGACCAGAGGGTCAGACAGTGTTGAAGGTCGGCTTGCCGGAGAGGAAATTGGTGAACCTAATCAAGAGTTTGAGTAACACAGAAGTCAATTCAGTTGCAAAGACAATGGGCGAAGAGTTTGCAGTAGCTCTCGGAAAATCCAAGAACAACGGTTGGGTAAGAATTGAGTCTGGTGCACTTTTCTCGACACCGAGCGCCGAAGGAAAAGAACCTGAAGAGATAATACTGCAGAAATTAGCTGAAAAAGGCCCCGTTCCTTCGGTAGAATTTTCTAATGACGAAACTGATTTGATTAACGAGCTTCGAAAGAGGAGGGATGGATACATCGAGATAAATTCGTCTAAGTCGCTCTTCGTCTCTCTTACACCACGGGGCAAGTCAATAGCCACGACATCAACAGATGAAATTGATGCGATTACACCAAGGATTCTGCAAAGCGGTGAATGGAAAGACAAGTCGCTTAGGGCACTGGACGTCACATCACCAGCACCAACAATTTACGGGGGCAGAAGGCATCCAATGCGATTGTTCATGGATGAAGTTCGTGAAACATTTGTCTCACTTGGGTTCGAAGAGATCTTTGGGTCGATTAGCCAGAGCGCACTCTGGAATTTTGACGCACTGTTTATCCCTCAGGAACATTCGGCAAGAGAGATGCAGGATACATTCTATCTGTCGGATTTGCGAGCAAACCTTGAAGGGTTCAAGGAGCAGATAAAGGGAATCAGTAACGCGCATGAAAATGGTGCTGGAACAGGCTCTGCCGGATGGCAGTACAAATGGAAGGAAGCGGAAGCATCCAGAGTGGTTCTCAGAACTCATACAACTGCCGTTACGATCTCCTATCTCGCGCAGAACAAACCAGATGACGCTAGAGTATTCTCCATCGGACGAGTATTCAGGAATGAAAAGTCAAACTACAAGCACAATCCGGAGTTCTTTCAGATAGAAGGTGTAATGGTTGGAGAAAAGCTGAACTTGAGAAACCTCATCTATGTTTTGTCGAAATTCTATTCCAAACTTGGGTTTAGCGAAATAAAATTCTGGCCCACATACTTCCCCTATACTGAACCATCCCTGCAGACGATGGCATATGTCAAAGACACGAAGAGATGGATGGAACTGGGTGGAATGGGTGTTTTTCGACCAGAGGTCACTCATCCTCTCGGAGTGAAGAATCCAGTTCTTGCGTGGGGGCTGAGCTTGGACAGATTAGTAATGCTGAGGTATGGAGTCAGTGACATAAGACAGCTTTTCGGAGCAAATCTCGAATGGTTGAGAAATCTTCAGTTGACGAAGGTCTAAGAACACATGCCCGTCATACAGCTTTCTCTCGCTAGGTTGAAGCAGTTTTGCAGAAACAAGGTTGATGAGGAAAAGATTTTCGAGACGCTTCCATATCTCGGATTGGATATTGAGGACCGCTCGGAAGATGTTGTCAGTGTAGAATACAGCCCCAATCGACCCGACTTTTCAAGTGAGGTTGGAATTGCCCGATCACTCGTCGGAATTCTAGGACTAGAGCTTGGAGCACCGAAGTATGTGTTCCTTCCATCTAAATACAGAGTTTCTGTTGTAGGCGACGAAATCAAAAGTGTAAGACCATTCATCCATGCAATATATGCGGAAATCACGTTAACAGACGAACTGATCAAGCAACTGATCACAATGCAAGAAGATCTCCACAATGGAATCGGAAGGCGGAGGTCAAAGGTTGCAATTGGCATTCACAATGCAGAAGTTATCACGAATCAGATAATGTACCAGGCCACAAGAGATCAGAATTACTCCTTTCCTCCGCTGGGTTCGAAGGAAAGGCAAACTATCAGTCAAATCTTGACAGGAATCGAGCAGGGTATTTCGTACGGGAAGTTACTCTCATCTGGATCATATCCGATTCTAGAAGATTCGCATGGAAGCCTTCTCTCAATGCCGCCCATAATCAACGGTGATCTCACGAGACTCGCGGCAGGACAGACAAAGGTGTTTGTCGACCTCACAGGAACCGATGACAGAGTCGTGGATACTTCAACTGCCATCATAGCCGCCATGCTCTCAGATTCAGGGGCCAGAGTATATTCAGTTGAAATTCACAGGCCGCAGGGATCCGTAACGACGCCAAACATGACACCAAAGACTATGCGATTTGACCTCGACCTGACAAAGAGCATCATCGGCTATGATTTCACAATGAGGCAAGCTGAGCACTGCTTGGGTCGCAGCAGGATCGGAACCTATGCAAACGGGAGCGTCGCAATTCCAAGGTACCGACACGACATAATTCATCCGATTGACTTGGTCGAAGAGGTTGCACTGGGATTCGGAATTCAGTTGATAAAGCCGCAAAGCGTGCAGACTTCTCTGGTCGGTTCCTTTTCAGGAAGGCAGAATAGACTTGACAGAATGATCGAGGGACTTGTCGGCCTAGGGCTCACTGAGATTTGGAATCTCTCACTAACTGGTGCCGATCAGGTAGCTGCCGGGGCACTCAAAGTCGATGATTCCAAGTCGCAGAACTATGAGTATCTGCGCGGGGATATTCTCAGATCTTTGCTTACTGTTCTCGGGAACTCCACCCATCAAGAATACCCTCAGAAGATTTTCGAACAGGCTCCAGTCTTCAAGCGCTCTTCTTCGAGCATTTTGCAAGTTGATGAAGAAGAGCATGCCGGTGTCCTCATAGCGGATTCCTCGGCGAACTACAGCGTGATTCGATCTGTGGTCGATGCTTTCTTGAAACTGACTCTTGATGGCAAGGATTCGGTATCCTACGTTGCTTCGATGGACAACAGCAGTTTGTTTGCATCAGGAAGATATGCGGTAATTTCATTAAGAAATGAGGGAGGAACTGCAGTGATCGGGTTGGTTGGCGAGATTTCTCCAGCCACACTCGAAAGATATGGTTTGAAAGTTCCCGCAGTCGGTTTTGAGATTAACCTTGAGACGTTTCTAAAAGAATAAACACTGGGCAAGAACCAGATAATCTTTGCCGGAAAGGAATCACGGGCGATCGACAAATCGCTTCGACGGCCTCATCTGATCAGTGATGAATGAGGTTTACCCAGAAGCGAAACAGATTGCAAAGGTGTCCCTTTCTGGCGCCCCGGATTAGAGCTAGCGAAAGGTAAAGGCAACTAGATTGCATGCCGATGAGCGCTTAGTGTCAGAGCCGGGGCACAATTCTCTATTTCTTCAGAGAGGTTAGGGCGAATCGAACCAAGGTTCGCATTGAGGTACTAATTGCAAGAATTATGGCAGCATAAACTGCAAGACCCACAATGCCGATGAAGAGTACATACAGCGCCTGAACCACTTCGCCGCCGTGGATTCCTAGGTAACCTGACAGAAAGTACAGAATAAAAGTGTAAGCAACGGCACCCAGAAGAAATGCCACGCCAGTCCGAATTGGCACTAGGACATTCGTAATCTGCCTAACATATCTCAGCTTTATTGCAACTGCCACCACCCACATGATGAGAGTTGAGAGAGCCCACGCAAATCCCACGAGGGTGTAGGTCTGGAACCCAAACAATATTGACGAACTGTGGTCTAGGAAGCCAGAGAGAACGCTAACGCTCACAAGGTAGCTTATCGAAAGTATGATGTTTATTTTCGCGATGAGAAACAGTTTGCTCTTCCGATAAAATGCAAAGCCGGTGTTCTCGGTAGCATCTGTCGTATCGATTGCTGTTATGACATTGTCAAAGGTTTGGCTCATGGCACTGAACGCGGAGGCGACTGCCAAAACTACCAAAATTGGGACGGCTGTCGTGTATGCGGCCTTGAATAAGTGGAGAAGGCGGTAAGAGAGAACGATCTCGCCGAGAACCATGGGTATTATTGAGAGGTATTGGAGCTCGAAAACCTGATTGGCAGATTTCTTCGGGTCGACTCCTCCAAGGATTCCTGCGTACAATCCATAAGCGATCCATCCGGAATACGTGACTATAGATCCATAAGTAAAAGCCGCTCCGTAGAGCGCCAGAGGGATAGTTGAACCCGTGATAAGTGCCACTAAAAGAAAATCAAAGTTCACGACCAGTGGATATAGCTGATTCAACAGTGCCAACCAGCCGGTCTTTATCATCTTTGATAGAATTTGAATGGAAATCATGTCTTTGTATTCTCTGGGCGTCATGGCAAGAATCGTGATTATCTGAATCGCCTGTGCGCCTATGATCGCAAGAATTGCCCCAGTAAGAGACATGTGAAGAACAGCCACCGTTATTGCGCCGATCACAACTTTGGCAATTTCGAATACCCCAAAGCCAAAACTAGCTCTCGCGGGGGCAGAACCCCAAAGAATTGCTTCCATCACTCCTGAGAATATGTAGAGGGGAACCTGTGGCGTGGAGATCAGAAAATAGTAAATGTTTGTATGAGAACCTGAAGCACCCGTAACCGTTCCGGCTATTCCAAATGAGAGAATGATGAACGCTACCGAGAGTCCGAGTGAGAAAATAGCAGATCCAAACATTACAGTCTTGCCGATTATGTTTCCTCGAGCGCGGTATCGAAGCGTCCAGAAATTAAGGATGTTGACGACAAAGATGATGTATCCGATGACTCTGGATATTAGCTGCCACAGGCCAAAATCAGACTGGCTAAGATTGCTTGTTACCAGAACTACGAAGGCTAGGCCGGTGAGAGTACTTCCGAGTTTTATTGCGAAAGTAATCAGTCCTGAACGTCTAACCCTGATTTCGCTCAATTGTCATTAATCCACATATTACTTTCAAAATCAGATACTTTAGTTTGTTCTATAGTTAACTGCGACTGCTTTAACTCGTAATCTGTCTCACGAGCTCTGGGTTGCCACGAGTAGAAATGCACACTCCCTCAATAATGTCGCGGCGATCCAGCAGATCGTAGTACCTCTTCTTTGCCGCCTCCAAGCCAAATCTTGGACCTCTGGTCTTCAGTCCATGCAACTCTTCGTCGGAGATCAGCCACCCAAATTTCTGCTTGCACGCGATGGCATCCTCATAATCTCTAAAGGCGAAAACATTGTGAATCAGGGGAATCTTGACGCCGTTCTTTCGAAGTTTAACAACTCTATCAAGATACTTGTCTATCCTCTCGAAAAGTGACTCCGTCACAAAGATATCGACGCCCGATGCCTGCCTATCTCTGACGGTCTTGAGGTATTTTTGGTCGTTCAGTATCATCATGTTGATCGGAGCTAGTATGCACATGCGATCAGAATTGGTTGAATGTGACTCGATTTTTCTGACCAATGTTACCAATCTGGATACCTTGGAAATGTCGTACACATTTTTTGGGACAGTGGAGTCGTCAAAGTAAGGGTCACCCCTGACTATTTGCAGATTTTCCAATCCCGCGAATATCGCGTAAGAAATCATGCCCAGGATACTCTGCTTGTTCGCATCACGAAGTGTAACAGTTGGTATGATATCACTTCCAGTTCGCCTCTTCAATTCCGAAGCCACAGCAACAGTATTCAGATGAATCCTTATTCCATCCTTTAGCTCCGGGAGAGAAAACGCATCTGCGAGAGCCTCTAGTTCGGTCACACTCTCGACGAGTCTCTCAAACCTGAGAGTCAGATCGAAACGTTGGGTTTCCTTCAACGACTCTGGAGAGGGCAAGCCCGGAGGGAAAAGCTCGACGATTTTAGCGAAATTGCCTGCGTGGATTGTCTCGGAGAGTCGCAAGAAACGATCGACTTCGCAGATTAGTATGTACCCGGCAAAGTCAGGGGTTTATCTTGCCTGTAGGGTACCTTGCTCTTGAGAGCAGTTTCGGCTTTTCCCAATTCATAGCCAACATAACCAAGATGTCTTTTTCCGTGCTCAGTACTGCTGATTATCTTACTGTCAACTATGGCGGCAATCAATTTCTCACCGCTCGCCGATTGGCACCGGAACTTCGGGACGTTTTCATAAGAATTGAAGGAAACGACTATCTGCTGGGCGTGAGAGTCTACTTGAATCAAGAAGTAACCGTTCGGATCATATTCACTTTCGCTCAGAGTAACGCTTCGTGCGGCCTGTGGTTGCCCGAGAAATACTTCGTTCCTTGCCAGAGTGAGGTTCACGTTTTTTTGATAAGCGACATCCTTTGTGAGGTTTCTTTCACCGCATGCGGGATGTACAAAATGTATCCTCTCTTCGCCTATCCGCTTGGACACTCTTTGCAAAATGTTTCCTATCGTCTTCACAGATTCAACTATTGTGTTACCTGTGCTTACGCAGCCTACCCCGATTGTCTGATCGAAATTGCGCGATGCCACTTCATCTAGTAATTTATCATTGTACGTGAAGTCGAGACTAATCACATCGACTTGCAATTTTGTCAGCTCCTTGAATATAGTGAAGGAATCTCCGCAAACGTGCAAGACAACAGGAACTTTCATGTCCGCAAGTGTCTCTTCGTAGACTTGCTTGATGTAGTCTTTGAAAGGTTCAAATGAATAATAGGGCGCATCCAACTGCAGATAGTCCACATATTTTGAAAGTGATTGAAGCTCGGGTCCAACTATTTCTTTAGCAATCGCAAAGGTAAGTTCTCTTATGTCAGAATAGACAGATCCCTGGATTCTGCAGTTTCTCGCTAGCGTATATGGATCAGTTACTGGCTCCTTGAACCCGTAGTAGCTGGGAACAAATTGCGTGGCGCGAACGACGTCGTCGAGGCGGATTGGTGCATTGCGTTTTATTTTCCCCGTGACTGTGATCTCAGAGCCATTTATCTCTATTCCTTCGACTCTCTCGGGATCCAGAAAGAGCCTGATAAAAGAGTCTCTCGTTTGTCCCGTAGAAGGATATTCGATCCCGGCGCTGATGAAATCCCTGACAGCCAGCTCTATGCTTGTCTTTACAGGATCGTCTACTTCGTCAGGAAACTCTTTGAATTGTTTTACAAGTTCGTCAGCGATGAAGATCGGATAACTTCCGATGACGGTGGTGGATGGAATCTTTCCCTTGTGTTTAGCTGATCTCTTTTCTGGCAAGTTTTGTCCCTTCCATCATTGCCTGAAGCTTTTTGTAAATTACATCCCACGATCTCGTTCTGAGTCCACAATCCGGGTTTACAGAGATCTTAGAAGGATCGTGAAGGAGCTTGGCAGCGAATAATATTCTGTCTCTCACAAGCTCGGGAGATTCAATGATGTTTCTGCCTTCGACGGTGGCACCGCTGCCAGATGGACCTGAGAAATCATGAACGTGGGTTACGCCGAGGCCAAAGCTGCCGTCATAACCTTCGTCCACGAAATGCTGCAAATCTGAATAGCCTGGCCTAGAATCTGAATCCACTCCTACATTCGTGCTGTCTCTGTTTGCAAACTCAAGCGCAAGCTGACTTACGTCTTTCAATCTGCTCGCGTAATGAGCTAAGAGTTTGTAATCACTGTAGCAGTTGTGAAGACTGAAGGTACACTTCAAACCTCTGGTCAGAGAGTTTGTCGCCTCAACGAATAACTCCATCTCCTCAGCATCTGGTCTCGTGGTAATAGCTGGCTCGTCGATCTGAATCCACTCTGCACCGTTCTGAATTAGCAACTCCAATTCAGGTCTGAGGGCGTTCTTTACGAGATCCAGAATGAATCTTCTTCGAGCTTCGAAGTAGGTTCTTCTGAGATCTATTCGCCTCTTCTTCGCATAGCGCTTTCGAAGCTGAGTCTCGTAGAATTCGTTGAATGACCAGTCGACAACAGTGTATGGACCGGTGATTGGTATTTTGATTTCTTTCTTGGTGTGCTCTTTCACAAATTCAAACTCTTCCAGATGAATCGGGTGCGCGAATTTCGGCTTCTCCACCGCTGCTCCTTTTGTGAAATACTTGTAATCGAACGAATGTACTGATCCGAGTAGTTTGAAGCCGGATATATTTCGCACCAAGTGTTCATACATCTCGACTCTCCATTGTTCTCCGGAATAGACTCTGTCAAGTCCTGTCTTACCAAAAAGTGCAAGGACGTACTTCACTGAAAAATTGCGAATCGTTATTTTGTCCACTTCTGAAATCGGAGAATCAGACGTTGAAATCCTGCGAAGCGCTTCAACGAGCGAATCGTAATCTGGTACGTTCAGTCTTTCCCCCCAGCTAGTTGCCTCTTCGATATCTTTACTTGTGATCCTACCGTCGCTTGAAACCCCCTTCACCCTCCAACTTGGTTTGGTTATGCTTCCAATTTCTTGAGTTGGGAATGGTTGAGATACGATCTTGTTTGCCATGAATTCACTTCACCTTTTTTCGCAGCATTTCGCAGGCGCTTCCAATCGACCTAATCTTCTCGTTAGCATAGGGTCGGGGAAGGTACTTCAATTCTGAACTGGGTAAGACAACTATCCCCTTCGGTTTTAATGTTCGGATTGCTTCGAGACAGAAAGACGCAATCCACTCGGGAGATTCAATCAAAGAATTCCTCCCGTCTACGCATCCACACGCAAGCGCTTTTTCTCCAAATCTCACTTTCTCAATAGATCGGAGTGAAGTCTGCGTGAAATCGATACCAATGGCAGAGACACCATC
>JAJYUX010000146.1 GCA_021792315.1 archaeon | reverse complement strand
AGAGGGAGTTTCTTAGCCTTGCTTTCAACCTGTTTGTGAAGATACTGCTTCCGATGTCTGTTTCTGATACGCAGGCCGGGTTCAAGGCATTCAGGCGAAGTGCTTTGGCAAGGATACTTCCTTTGATTTCCGTGAAAAAATACGCATTCGATGTTGAGGTGCTGGTCGTGGCTAAACTCTTGAAGTTGAAGGTGGTTGAGCTTCCAATCATTGTGACGCTCAGCGACAGTTTCCGCAAGAGGAATATTGTGAGAATGTTTGTTGATTTGCTGGGCATTGCCTACAGGTTGCGATTGAGACGATGGTATCAGGAGAACATCGAGCATAGGAAAGCAGAGACCTACAGACCGAAGCTGAGATGGTAGGCTACTGCTGAAAGGCAAATAAGTGCCCTCGAATAACCATCGGCCTCGAAAGTAGTATCGTGCTGCAGCACTCCGCGTCTTTATTTAGAGAGTTTCAAATCTAGGCAGGTCAGTGCAATGAATTCTCTAAGAGTGCAAGTTGTTGGTTCCGGATACGTTGGTCTAACGACCGCTCTAGCACTAGCTAGTCGTGGAGCGAAAGTTACTGCAATTGAGATTGACGAAGAAAAGAGAGCGACCATAGGTTCTGGGAAGACAACGTTTTACGAGCCCGGAGTTCCAGAACTGCTGAAACGACTTCTTCACAAAGGTTTTGAAATAACCGATCACTTCGTAGATTGTGAGATCTCATTCATAACGGTCGGCACACCCAGCAAGGATGATGGAAGCATTGACCTCAGCTACGTGGAATCAGCTTCGAAAATGCTAGGAACATTCCTTAAAGATTACAATGATTACCACACAGTTGTCGTCAAGAGCACAGTTGTTCCTGGTACCACGGAAAATGTAGTGAAACCAGCGATCGAGAACGCTTCGAGGAAGAAGGTGGGCAAGGATATCGGCTTGTGCATGAATCCCGAGTTCCTTAGAGAGGGCTCAGCATTGCAGGACATGCTAGAGCCAGATAGAGTCGTGATAGGAGAGTATGATACAAGGTCCGGCGATTCACTAGAAAAGCTCTACGAGTCACTTTACAATGAAGGAAGGCCTCCACTTCTAAGGACAAATCTTGTCAATGCTGAATTCATCAAATATGCTAGTAACGCCTTCCTCGCTTCCAAAGTCAGTTTCATCAACACAATCTCAAACATTGCCCAGAGGATTCCGAACGCTGATGTCAACGAGATAGCCAAAGGCATGGGGTTTGACAAGAGAATTGGAGCAAAGTTTCTCAATGCGGGATTGGGATACGGCGGAAGTTGTTTCCCCAAAGATGTTAAGGCGCTGATTGCAGTTTCCAAAAGTGTTGGATACGATCCAGTTTTACTGGACGATGTTGAAGAAGTGAATGCGCACCAGTTTAGAGTAGCTATAGAACTGGCTAGGAAGGAGCTGGGCACATTGAAGGAAAAGACGATCGCAATACTAGGACTATCTTTCAAGCCGGACACGGATGACATCAGAGAGGCTGTTTCTCTGAGGATCATCGAGCGTCTTGGTTTGGAAGGCGCAAGTGTGAAAGCGTACGACCCTGTGGCAATGAACCTGGTGAGTCAAAGATGCGGCGATAACAGAATCACTTTTTCAGATTCTGCCCTAAGAACCCTGGATGGCGCGGACTGTTGCATCATTGTGACGGAGTGGAACGAGTTCAAAAGCCTTAGTCCAGAGGATTTCATTTCGAGGATGAGAACCCCTATCGTGATAGACGGAAGAAGAATTTACGATCCTATCGAATACTCGAAGAAATTGAGATTCAGTGCAGTTGGTTACGGAAGGATCGGGATGGCTGCAAATCAATCTGTCCGCTGGAGAAATCCTTCTCTCGCAGTCAATGCGATTTTGACAGACTCGTTAGAAAGAATCTATCTTGTAAGGAGAAACGAGCCTCCGTTCAAAGGAATGCTTTCGCTACCAGGAGGTTACGTTGAATATGGAGAGACTGTTGAACACGCTCTAAAGAGAGAGCTCAAGGAAGAGTTGAATGTGAATGTTGTAAAGACCGATTTCGCTGGGGTCTATTCAGATCCATCACGTCATCCAGAGAAACATGTCGTTGCGTTGCTTTATCGAGTAACAAGCGATAAAGAACCTGCCGTGACAAAGAAAAATGAGATAAGCGATGGCGGATTTTACGACCCTCGAAGCATTCGCGAGCCCTTAGCGTTCGATCATGCAAAGATGATTCTTGATTCTATCTCTAGATTGAGGAGCTGATCAATTGATTTGACAGATCTTAAAGGAATGAGCGCTGTCATTACTGCGGGGGGACTTGGAACAAGGCTGCTTCCTTACTCAAAAGAAATTCCGAAAGAAATGGCACCGATCATAGTGAGCGATCAAAGCAGCACAGTGCTGGTGAAACCAGTAATTCAGGCAATTTTTGAGCAGCTCTTCGATTCAGGAATAAGGAATGTATTCACTGTGGTTGGCCGCGGAAAAAGAGCAATAGAGGATCACTTTACGCCAGATCAAGGATTCATTGAGCTCTTGAAAAGCAAGGGCAAGGGAGCGGATGGCTTGGCCTCCTTCTATGACAAACTGAAGAAGTCAGATCTCGTATTTGTAATGCAACCTGAACCGTTGGGGTTCGGGGATGCTGTTCTCAGAATAAAGCCTTACGTGAAGGGAAGGTTTCTGGTTCACGCTGGAGACACTTACATAATTTCGGAGAACAATGATTACTTGTCTCGCTTACTTGAGGCCCATACCAAGAACCGTGCTGAGGCAACTATACTGTTACAGCAGGTGGTAGACACTTCTCAATTCGGGGTTGTCACAGGGATCGATCTCTTCGATGGAGTTATTGAAATCAAGAGAGCTATCGAAAAGCCCAAGAATTTCATCAGCAATATCGCAATAATGCCTGTTTACATATTCAATGAGTCGATATTCGCCGCGCTGGAGAGTATCGCTCCCGGAAGTGGCGGAGAGTTACAACTCACAGATGCGATACAGCTCTTAGTCGAAAGTGGGAAGAAGGTGCTTGGGGTAAAACTCAGGGACAATGAGATCAGGCTCGATATAGGCAGTCCAGAAACGTTGATGGAAGCGCTTCGGACTTCAAGTAAGTATGTGGAGAAGGGAAATTCAAGTTGAGCGAGATAATAAAGAATGATATTGACAAACTAGTTTCAGAGTTTAGTTCCCAGTTCAAAGACAAAAGAGTCCTGATCACTGGCGGTGC
>JAJYUX010000145.1 GCA_021792315.1 archaeon | reverse complement strand
TTTGGTCGCTTAGAGCAGCGAACTTCACAACGAATCCTATGGAAAGGATATTTCGTGAATATAGAGCATCGAGAATACTTCGTGAGTTTGGTTTGAATACCGCAGAAGTCCTCGCAGTCTTTCTGGATCAGAAGATGATAGTCACTAGATTCGTTGATGGCAAAGATTTTTCGAAACTCGAATCAGCATATCTTGACGGCGAGTCAGACGATTTGAGTCCGTTTGCGAGCTTCGGAAAGGATTTGGCCATAATGCACAATCACAATTTCTGCATGGGCGACACGAAACCCAGCAACGCGATCATGTCAAGCAATGATTCCAAAATCTACTTCACTGATTTGGAGCAAGCACAACCTGAAGGCAATAAGACTTGGGATGTTGCAGAATTTATCTACTATTCAGCCAGATTGACTATGAAAGAAGAAAGGGTGCGAAAACTGATTGGTGCATTCGCCGATGGCTATAACCAACTCGCCGACGACAGAAGTATAATCAGAAAAAGCGCGACTTTCAGATACAGAGCACCCTTTCAGGCATTTATAGCCCCAAACATAATGAACGGCCTGAGGCAAGACCTGAAAAAATAGGATCACTTTTGTTTCTTGAAACTTGTGTATCCACATTTCCCACAGGTGAGCCTATCTCTGTGTTCGCCAAGATATACGCCCTTACCACATCGTGGACACTCCTTCCGTTGTCTCTCTATCTTGCCTTCTTTGACCGGGAAGAATTTGTAGATTGGGCTCTCCTTGCGTTCCTTCTTTGCCGGAGCCGGTGCAGCCTTTGCTTCTGCCGGTTTCGCGGGTATCTGCTCTGACAAAAACAATCACTTCAACTAAGCTTTCTTTGCTTGCTCTGCAGGAACAGCTTTGGGCTTTGCCGCTTCTTTCGCCTTCTTTCGCTCTTCTTTTGATAATTCGCGCAGAGCCAAGTACTTCGGAAGTTGACTCTTTATCACATCAAGGTCGTCATAAACGTAAATGCTCGCTTTCACATCCCTCGTGCCGAACTTACCACTTAAGGAGATGAGCTTGATCTTCTCCTTGGTGACACCGAGTTTCGAGGCAATTGCGTCTGCAGCCGATTGACGCGAAACTAGACCACTGCCACCTTTGAAAATAAGCACAAGCTCTCTACGAGAAAGCATCTTGTTTTCCGATTCCTTCACTATTTGAAGCGTCGACACGAGAAGCACCGAATTGAGGAATTATATTGAATTGAACAAGATATTTAATCCTTTAGTGGTAAGTGAAAAGCTTTACCCCAGGCCCATCGAGAGCTACCCAGATAATTGATCATAAACGCAACGAAAATTGCGATCAGTGAGCTAGCAATGTAGTTGCCAGTGACAAATTGCAAATGGCTCTGATAATACGCAAGGTAGAATACAAGTTCATTCACAGCCAGACTAAAGAGACTAACGAGATTGTATTTCACAAATCGATACAACCTAGGAGTAGTGAATAACCGGTTGTTCACACCACCAAAATTGAAGGTGAATCTGTCATTCCAAGTGAAATTGTTGATGATGCTAAGCTCTTGAGCTATGATGTTCGCGGCAAGGATTGGAATCACTCCCTTCAGTAGTGTTAGAACTGCTAGGTTGACGACTATCCCTGAGGCTCCGACCAATCCAAACTTAAAGATTTTCGAGTACATTCGTAAGAAATTGCGTGGAGACATAATGATTTCAACAATCGACATTGTTGTCGAGAAACCATTTTCCAGCGCGTTGGCCACCGACGGGTTTTCTCTGGACGTTACCAAATGTCTTGCATACTGCATGCTGATCTTGTCACAACCCAGCGAGGCGACCGAAACGAAATCCAATTCTTTCCCGACTACTCTTTCAAGCTCCTTCGCAGATGGCATTGCGGATTGCGGACTTGCAAAAATAAGTAGGTCATCGGATTGAGGGCAAACCTCTATAGCTTTCCTTATTGAAGTATGCATCTCTAGCGGTTCAGTTTCGATGCGCGAGTCTACACGAAACAGCTTATCCGGAGCTAGCTGAATTTCGCATTCTACAACGAAATCACCGTAGAGAACGACCGTGAGGTCGTTTGAAATTCGACTGAGCAGATCAACGATTTGTCCGATTCTGACGCAATTCGTGTACTTTCCAAAAAAAACAGCGGTAATTCTGTGTGGACGAGTGGTGCCGGAACTCCGCAAGTCAGTTATGCCGCAAAATCATGTTGGCCACAATGCGATTAAAATAGTTGTATCATGCCTTGACTTCATTGCGTAATTCCGTTTATGAAAGAGATCTCACTCCTATTTGCAAAAGCAGACTCCTGGCGTATTGCGCCGATTCACTTGAGTCAACTATCACTAGTCCTTCTCGCGGTTGACCATAAAATACGCAAGTGCCGATAGGAAAGAATGCCATAACAGGTAGTACTAAGAGATCCTCTTCACCTGAAATAATCAATCTGGCTCTCTTTCCTTCTAGCGTTATCGAATCCAGACATCGAAGAAGATTCTGCAAAGCATCAGAACTTATTGTCCCTGCGTTATTTACTGCTCTAAAGAGGGTTTGGTTTGCCGAAAGCTGTGGGGGAGTTCTTTTTTTTTTTCTCTCCACAGCATCAATTATTTCCAAGTGCGGCCGAAGTCCGAACTCGCTGAACCTTTCTGTTGTCCTGTCGCCTACGCTTACAATTAGATTCGATTTATCGAAATAATATTGGAGATTTTCCTTCGTGACTTCCGAGTCTTTCAGAAGCTTTCCGATAGGAAATCGGACTTTTTCCTTCAGTTCTTCAGAAAAAATGTATTCGTACAACCTCAATACTCATTCGTAGCTAACTTACCTTGAGAGCATACCTTCCGGGTTTTGTAATATTGAGAGTTCTTGAAACAGTAGATTTGCCCGGTTCGACAACCACGATAAGTCCAGACCAGTCAGGAGTTAGCTCAGTGCTGTGACAATTCTGGCATATCTTCCCGCTGGTCAGAGTTTGACATTTCCTACAGGCGAATTCTTTTGCCAAGATGATCACTTTTTCATAGCTTTTTTCTCAGGCTTGGGTGCTTCCTTTTCTTTCGACTCAGCTTTCTTCGCGCTGTCCCTCTGAGCTTTTATGACATCTTCATCAATCCATTCAAACGCACCTAGGAAAGGCTGTCTACACGTAACACCGATCTTGCCTAGCGCCGCACCCCGAGGCAAGCTTACCGCAGTTATTCTAACTCTTACTTTGCTCCCGACCTTCAGAGTACGTTTCGTCTGAGTGGCGAT
>JAJYUX010000033.1 GCA_021792315.1 archaeon | reverse complement strand
CATACATGGGAGATTCCGCCATGACGTACAAATATGTGATCAAAAACATAGCCGCGAAATACGGAATGGTCGCCACCATGATGCCCAAACCGATATTCTTGGATAACGCATCAGGCATGCACGTTCATGTCTCGTTGTGGCAGAACGGGAAAAATATGATGTTTGATGAGAATGATCAGTATGCTGAGCTTTCGCAATTAGGTCGCTATTTCGGAGGCGGGCTAGTCGATCATGCGCGGGCGTTGGCAGCAATAACCAACCCATCAACCAACTCCTACAGGAGACTTGTCCCTGGTTTCGAAGCGCCCGTATATATTGCTTGGAGCAGACAAAACAGATCAGCGAACATCAGGATCCCAGTAAACATGAAGGGTGCGAAATATGCGTCACGTAAACGACTTGAGTACAGGACTCCTGATCCTTCTGCTAATCCATATCTCGTAATGTCTGCAATGTTGGCTGCTGGGCTTGACGGAATTAAGAAGAAATCAGACATAGGGAATCCGGTTGATGAAAACATCTACAAACTCACTCCTGACAGGCGGAAGGCCCTTGGCATAAGGGAACTTCCCAAATCGCTGAATGAAGCGCTAGATGCGTTTGAATCAGATCACGATTTCCTCTCTCCAGTATTCCCGCAAGATATGATAGAGTCAATCATAGAGAATGGGCGTATCGAATACGCAGAGGTAACTCGCAGACCTCATCCCTACGAGTATTACCTCTACTTCGATATCTAAGGTAGCCTTGCGGTGATAAATCCAACCACTCGTATTTTGAATGTTTCTGCTGCGCTTAAAGCGCCCTAATCGTTGTTATCGAGTCATGTTTGCGAGTGGAAGATTTCAGGCCGATGGATACTACACCGCAGATGCTCTGAAGAAGGTAATGTGTAGAGGTAGCGAAAAGACCGCCTCTTCTGGATGCAACAAAAGTAGCGCAAAGGCAGACGAGCTCAATGAAAAAACAGAACTCAAAGATACACTACAATCAATTAGCAACTGTTCTATAGAACATTCGGCAGTGTACAATCTCCAAGACTGAGAACAAGATTTTTGAAAATGAGCTAATTTCTATGTTTGTACTATAATTCTTTTAAATAGCACAGCTTAAACCCACCGCCCATGCCTAATGGCAATAGCGATAAAATCGTTAGTGAATCTACGATAGACAAGTCGGGATCTAAGACCATAGTAGCTGCAGCATTCTGGTCTTTCCTCCTAGATCAGTATGGGTCGGCAGCCTTCATCTTCATCACGCCTTTTATCGCACCGCAGTTTTACCCATCAGGAAACTTCTTTGTTTCCATCCTTGTAGTCTATGCTGCTTATGGCTCCCAGCTTATAGTCAAACCGATCGGTGCTGCACTGTGGGGAGTAAAGGCAGACAGGATTGGGAGAAAGAGAATTCTGGTCTACTCGACTCTCGGCATCTCACTGTTGTTTGCTGCAATAGGAGCATTCCCAACATACAAGCAAGTAGGGATAGTTGCTCCGCTGCTATTGGAGTTGGATTCAATTGGGCAGGGTCTAATCACTGGTGCGCTAACCGCCAGTACACACTCCATGGGATTTGAACATGTCAGGGAAAAGTACCGAGGATTACTCGGCGGCATAGTTGGTTCAGCGGCCCATGCTTCGGCCATAATCGGGTCAGTATTCTTCACATTTCTTGCGCTCGCAGTTGGAGCGCCTGCGATTGCCGCAACATGGTGGAGATTCTACTTTGGTGTTGGCATCATTGGAGTGATACTTCCAATCATGATACACTTCAAAGTGAAAGAGTCGGCCTTGTTTGTTGAAGTAAAGGAGAAGGGCTTGGCCGTAACTCATCCAATTCGCTATCTATTTGCAAAGGCGAACAATTTAAGAAAGAATTTCTTTCAGGCTTTTGCAGCCGCCTCACTTTGGGGAGTATTCATAGCTGGATATGGTCCGCTGATTCCGACATATGTCTTCACGACAACAAAAATTCCACATGGAGACATCGGGGAGATCGTGCTCGCAGTTCAAGCGGGCTCAATGTGCATGACTTTGGTCGGGGGAACGATAAGCCAGAAGCTCGGACGAAGGAACACGATGATCTTAGGAAGCTTCCTTGTCTTTGTGTATGCTTACGCTTTCTTCAGCCTCGGTCAAGTTGGATCTAACTTGTTCAGTGCACTGGGTTGGGCAGCTTTGATAGGAGTCCTACAAGGAGTAGGCGGTGGTTCTTTCATAGTATTCATGGCGGAAAGGTTTCCTACTCAGGTGAGGGGAACCGGAATGTCAATATCCAACAGTTTGGGTCAGACTGTTGTGGGGATCTTCGCAATACTTGTGACCGCAACAGTTGCTATGGGTGTCAAGTTTCCAACCGTGGTAATCGCAGCTGCCATTGTGCTGGGAATTGTGACATTGATATTCTCAATACTCGCGCCAGAATCGAAGGGCACCATCGCCAAAGAAGAGCAACAAATTGTTGGTAAGGTTGCCGACAGCGTTCCCAAATAATCTGTAGGGAAATTCGACTTCACTTGGAAGTTAGCTCTTCATCCGAGCGGAGCTGGCCATTTTCTTCTTGCTGCAGAAAGCGGCCGGCTACATGACTTCGGTTTACAAGCTGGCAGATTCGAATCTCATATGAATGTACGTAAAGAGGGTTGCGTGTCCCCGAGATGACTGTATTCTTAAGCTGACCACACTTTTCATGCTCAGTATCTTCCGAAACCTTGAGTAGTGAGCGCCAGATGCCGTAAGAGTTGGAAACGGGCCAAATTGTTTAGTCACAGGAATTCCATTAGCTTCTAATGGATCTTCAACTGTAATGTACCAATCATCGTAGACTGCAGGGAGCCTCCAAACCAACTAACACTGCTCGGATGCATTCATGATGTCTGTTCTGCGAATCAGTGGATCGCATTCACAGCATGCGTGGACATTACACTACAAGGGTAGCTACTTCAAAGGAATTAGCGAATCATTGATTTGTTTGGAGCGAAATGCTGATCAGCCCCGTGGACACGATCGAAGGAGCGTTGTCAAGCAGGGCCATGCTATATGCCAGTAACCGAGCTCAGTGCCAATCCGAATAGGTAGAGTGCCGCCGTCGCACCCAGCATAATTCCTGCCAACTCGCCAAAGTCTCTTAGGAAGCTACTGCCAGATATCACTGAGTTGTAATAGCTTGTGAATGCGATAATGAGAACCGCCAAGATGACTGATACAGCAAGCGCTACCGGCTGACTCCTTGTCAAGAAGTACGGCGACGCCAGTACGACTGCGTTTATGAAATATGATACTCCTGTGAAAATAGCTGAGACAGATGCCTTTCCTTGGAACCCTTGTTTCGCTTGCGCGTAGGCCGCAGATGCCATAGCGATTGAGGCTGATGCCCCTGCGACTATACCGGCAAGTCCTGTAATCTCGGTCGATTTGTAAATTCCCAGTGAACCTGCGTGTATTCCTGAGATCTCTACTATGGCATCAGCCAGTCCAAGAATTATGAAGGAAATATACTTCAGATAACTACTCTTCGTCTCTTCAGCGAAACTCTTCTCATGTTCTTCCTCATCCTCGATCCTTTGTTCGTAGGCTTCTAGATCCTCCGGCCTGACGGCTCCCTCTACCTGTCTGTAAAGAGCGACCACGTCACTCTCATGATTCTCCATGAACTTTATCGCAAAAGTGTTGCCAAGCACATAGCTCAGAAAAATGATGAGATAAACTCGTAATGTGTTCGGCTTGATTTCCTTGATGTTGCAGTATTTTCCCCAAAATTGGTAATGATTGTATTCACTTGTGGCAAGCTTACCCAAGGGGGAAGCAATCTTCTTTCGCCTTTCTCCTAGTTTCTTGTAGATCAAATAGTCGGTATACTCCGACTTGGCTGCCTTCTTTGCTACATCTGATATATCCACTGATGCTTGCACCCTATGTTTCACCATGATCGCTCTCTAGTTTAGCTAGAGCTTTTTGGTCAGTGGAGGTCCCGATAAGGATCATAATCGGGAAAGTCAACTAGCTTTTGAACGCCTTCTGACTCGACCCTTCTGGATAATTGCTCGGTTCGTTCGCCGCTCCACTTTCGGTAATTATCGTAATAGTTTTTTGGTTCCGACTCGAAGTTCTTCTTGCAGTTAGGGCTGCAAAAGTAGAAAGTTTCATTGTTGTACCTTACGAACCCGAAACCGTTGTTCGGCATTGAAGTCCCCCTAGGGAAGGCGTTGATTGCCTCTTGATGATCCATTTCTTTTCCGCACACTGGATCCCTAAAATGCGATGCCTTCCACAACAGGAATGGCAAATAGTAGCTGTTGGGATTAGCTTCAAATTTCTCCTTGCATTCCTTAGCGTGAAAGCAGAGAATATCACTCCCATACCGATAAACGCCATGAACTTGGTTTTTGAAATTTGGGGCTTTATCATCTACCAGTTTCCCACAAACAACATCTTTCAAATGGGGTGCCATGCTAAACGAATCTCCTTCACGATCGCAATTTAAAAATTTATTTCAAATTCGCCAGACAAGCGTTTCAAATTATCAAAAAGACAGAAACGTTTCTACATTTGTACTACAACGAGGAATTAGGCGGCTATTGCTCAATAAGCATTAAAGATTAGACGAAAATTGGAATGTGTTATCACCAGATATCTCCCTAGAATGATCGGCCGGTCTCACCACTCCTCTGGGGCGCCAGTGTCTGTGAATTGTCTAACTTGCTTCCTGTAGATATTCAGAAGTTCGGAAACCGTTGTTGCGTCTTCTGGCGACTTGTCATCACGAATCATACCGGTAAACTTGGGAAATCTCAGCGCGAGCCCGCTTCCCTCTCTAACTAGGTCTAGTCCTGCAGTGTAAATTGGACTCAGCGTGATTTCGGATGCTATTATTTCTATCACAGTGATAGGCTCAAACCATACTTCAGATTCAATTCTGGAATCGACGCGAGGGCTCTTTCCAGTCAATTTGTGGTTGTCTAGTAACCTGCTAATCGTCTCCAAGTTTTCATCAGAGAAGCCTGTGCCAACCTTGGTCGTTGTTCTGAAAATGTCAGACTCACGATCGTATGCCGCCAGGAGATAGGTGCCGTAAACGCCAGCCCGTCTTCCCTTGCCGTGATTAGCGCCAACTATCACAAGGTCCAGCGTGTCGCGTACCCCAGATCTGTATTCGGGTTTGTATTTGACCCAGGCGTAACCTCTCGCTCCTGCCCGATATGGACTGCCTGGATCTTTTACGACCAACCCCTCGCAACCCTTAACCAAAGACTCCTCCATCAAAGCGTCTATCTCGCTCGCTTTACTCACCCTTCTAGAGGGAACCAGCATGATCTTGTCCTTGGCTCTGGTTCTCTTGAAAAGAACCTGAAGCAGATTTCTGCGACTTTCATAGGACTGATTTATGGTAGATTCTCCATTGAAAAACAAAATGTCGAACAAGTTGATCTGGACAGGGTAGTCTTTCATCGCTTTCTCCAGCTCGAACTTTCTTCTTCTGTGCATCAGTTCTTGGAAGGGCAAGTATTTCCCAAACTTGTCAATTGCCACAACTTCACCTTCGACTATGAATTCATTCGCATTGACGCTCTTCAAAGCCAAGACGACATCCATGTACTGATTCGTGATCTTTTCGAGTCTTCTTGAATACAAAATGATGCGGTCGTCCTTTGTCTTGTGTGCCTGAATTCTCTCTCCATCCAGCTTATACTCAACTGAAGCATCCTCGTTGAATTGTTCGATAATTTCTTCGCTACTAGACATTCGCTCGGCCAGCATTGGACGCACCGGGTTCCCAGTAGTTACTTCGATTTTCTCAATGGCTTGAATTCCCTCCAGTGCGAGCACCCTGGCTACTCGACCTAGATCACTCGTGAGATTGTAGGCGTTCTCTAGTTTCTGGCGGTTTTCTTTGCTTTCAGTGAATGCTATTGATAGAGAGTCTAGAACAGTAAAATCAGCCACTCCCAACCTGAGTTTTCCTGTGATAAAGCGAATTAGGAATTTCGCTTCTAGACTTGTCGCGGAGTTTAGAAGCATGACTAACTTGCTAATTCTTTTGTTTGCAGATCCAGAACCAGTAGTACGAGCAATTTCCGCTAGCGTATAGTAAACATGCTCAACTGTCAACTCTTCAGTGAAGAAGGACATCTGTGATCTTTTTTCCGAGAGCTCAGCTGCGACATCTCCCAGATCTCCTTTGACTCGCATCAGTTCAGTGATTTTGCTTGGTTCTGCCCCATACGCTGTCTCTATTGCCTTCGCGGTAGTCTTTTCTGCCATCCCAATTTCAATTCCGACGAAGTCAGGAAACAACTTCCCCTGTGTCAGATAGACTACTTCAGAAATTACCTCCTTGGGGGTCTTCTTGATTACTTCCACTAAGATTGAAGTCAGATCCAAACGAGACGAGGTCTTGGTCATTCTATCGAAGGCATCGACAAGTATCGTGAAATCCAGGAGCTTCCACCATTTCTTCCGGAATATACTAAACTGGAAGCAAGAATGTATTAATACTATTTTGAAAAGATATTTCACAAGTGTAATCCAGTTTGGGGGGAAACAAGAAGAAATCGATCTCAGCTGCTGATCGATCCCAGTCAGCTTCTGAGAGTGGTCAGCAGTCAGAAGGAAAGAAACCGGAAAAGAAGACTGCCAAGGAAGCGAAGTTAGCTGCACAACAAGCAAAACAGCAGGCTTTGGTCGCCCCTAAGCTTGATGAGAAGCAACTTCTGAAGGTACTTGTCCCACTAAAGGCTATTACTGTTTACGGAACTGCAAGGGCTCTTGGATTGAATGCTGCGATTGCGGCTCAGACCCTTCGCAATCTAGAGTCAAAGGATATCCTGAAGCGAGTCGGCGGCTACAGTGGTCACTACATTTACGCGGTGAATGCCCAGTCAACTGCCTAGAGGCGAAATGCTATCGATCTGGATAAAATCTCCTCGCCTAGAAGTTTCAAGAACATCCAGACCCTGCACCAACTCACCGAGGGGGTTCATAGGTTTGTAGCTCTTGGTATCTTGCAGAAAAAAACAGAGCATACAACCTGCGGGCATGAAGGCAATTTCACCTCTCTTGAATTGTTTCCTCACTTTTTCCTCACCAGTGACAACCGAGGTGAGAATGTAAGCGAAACTCCTTTCGTAGAGATTTATTCTCCCCACAAACGGGACTGCCAATTTGATCTTCTGTAGAGTGACCGGTGACAGATGTTTGTACAACTTGCCATCAAGGCTCCCCCTATTTGAGACAGAACCTTTCATCTCCATCGCTGAGACACTGTTTTCAGCCAAGAGAAACACGTCAGTAAGAAATCTCCGACTCGATTCCTAAAAGATTTCTCTCCTGCTACGCCTAGTAAGGTTTTTATCAGTTCCAAGAAGCAAGTGATTTATTCCGGGTGCTTTTTGCGCTTTTGCCTACGATTCCTCGCACTAGAATATCTTCCCCTCAGAAAAACAAACGCAAGAAGACTAAGACAGCTGAGCAGGAGACGATTGGTACATTCCAAGTAATGATTGGTCCGCCGAGACTAACGCGTTTTGAAAGGGCAAGAATAATCGGAGCTCGCTCACTTCAACTTGCTTTAGGCGCACCGCCTTTCATAAAGATAACAGCAAACGTGCACAACCCGATTGATATAGCTGTTTCAGAGCTCGATCAGAAAGTGTTGCCCATCAACATTCGAAGAACACTCCCCGACGGTCAGTACGAAGACATCCCGCTTGATGTTCTTACGATCTGATCATGATGTTTCGAATTTTAAGCTTCGGAGAGAGCAAGCGTGAAGTAACATGAAGTGCTACGTTTGTTCAAAAACATCAAAGGCAGAGTGTGCGATGTGTAAGCGACCTGTATGCAGAATACACTTTAACATGTACTATGATCCTTCTGCAAGAACGATGACCCCACTCTGTGGCAACTGTGCCCAGATTAAACGTCGGGAACTGACCTAGTGGAATCACGCTAGGCTTAAATATGCAATTTGACTTTTGTCTTCCGCTTTCCAATGGCACTCAAAAATTCCAAACCAATAACAAAACCGGCAAGCGAAGAAGGTTCTCCTACTGAGTCTATTCATCACGAAGAACGACCTCCGAGAACTTCACCCCCGAATCACATTTTTGTTGGCAAGAAACCAGTTATGAGCTACGCAATGTCCGCCATGGTGCAGCTCGCTCAGAGTGGTGACATCGTTCTCAAAGCCAGAGGCATGGTTATTTCTAGAGCGGTCGATGTCGCAGAAATAGTAACAAAAAGACTTGGAAATAACAGCTTCGAAGTCAAGAACATCAAGATTGATACCGAGAAGCTTGGCGAAGGTGACGACGTGCGCAATGTCTCGACTATCGAAATAGTGGTCGCCAAGAAAGCTTAATCTCATTGAGAGATCACAATAGCATTCGACCTTTAGTTTGCAGAAATACTAGTGCATTAGAGGTCATTTTGATATTCACTGATTCATCGAGTGACGGTGGATCGTTATCTCTATAGGAGAGGCCAGCTGTGATCGGAGAGAGCATTAATTTCGGTGATCGAGTACTGTTATATCTCGATACTCGAAGAACGTGGTTAGTTCAGATAAACGAGAATTCCCAGGCTTTTCATACCCATGCAGGCATCGTCGATCTAAAGAGCATCGTTGGAAAGAGATTTGGTGATGTCGTTTCTACTACCTTGAATCAGAGCATTGCAATCCTCAGACCGACCGTTCTGGATTATATCATGAAATCCGAAAGGAGAACGCAAATTGTCTACCCGAAGGATTTTGCGTACATTGCCACGAAATCCGGTTTGAGGGCAGGTGCCCATGTCTTGGAATGCGGAACCGGATCAGGGGCGTTGACTTCTTTCTTCGCCAGTATCGTTTCGCCGACAGGTTACGTCAGAACTTTCGAAGAAAGAGAGGATTTCTTTGACATCGCTAGAAAGAACATAGAAAAGGCTGCAATGTCCGCATTTGTAAAGATGGAGAAAGGCAACCTGCTCAAATCAATGGATGTAGAGGATTCACTGTATGACCTAGTCATGCTTGACACAGGTGATCCGTGGAGTCTTCTGGAAAGGGCTCATAACGCACTGAAAGGTTCGAGCTTCGTTTTCTGCATCTGTCCGACCACAAACCAGCTCGAAAATGTCGTGGCTCAAATGGAAGGAAGATTCGTCGATATTGAATGTGTAGAAATAATGTTTCGCCGGATAGAGGCAAGAGTAGGAAAAACCCGGCCATCCACTCGGATGATAGGACATACATGTTATCTCGCTTCAGGCAGAAAAATCAATGTTGCTAATTGAAAGGGTTATATTGGTTAGAAGATAGGAGACTAAATTCGTAATATGTTATCGAAGGATCAAGGAGAAGACATTGCGTTCTTTCTGTACTTGCTTCCCATAGTAGCAAGCATCGTATATGGCATCTACGAGTGGTATTCGATCGGTCGCACTTCTGCAATGCCATATCTTGCCTATGCAATTGTAGCAAAGAGCCAATATCTATTTCTCACCTCGCTCATTGCAATCTGCGCTGCGATCATTGTTGAGGTCCGCACGACCGGTCTTCCTCAGCGTGATTTAATCGTTGGAGACAACACGTCTCGTTTGCAAATACTAGCTATTGTGGTTTTGGTTGTCTCGTTAGCTGCCGCGATAAGTGTTGGAGGATACAACATTCCAAACGGGATCTCAGTGTTCGTAAACGGTCGATATCCCTTGATTTACGCTTTCTTTCTCGTGGGAATTTCTCTTCTGCTCTCGCCAAGACAGATTCTTGGGAATGCAAAAGCGAGCTCGATTCCTGAGATACTCGGTCTTTTGTTGCTGGTAGCCGCTCCGGTTGTTTTCTATTTGGGCACCAGAGTTCACTTGCCGTTTGGAGTCAGCGCGGTTTCTGGACTCGTTGTTGCCATCGTTGGCATAGCTCTCGTTGGTGGCGGATCCAGAATATTCGGAAGGAAAGCTGCAAAACAGGTCGCGGCACCACAGACTGTTTCTTGAACTGTGATTTCAAGTCGATGAGTGGGCCCGGAGGGATTTGAACCCTCGACCGACCGGTCTCTCACTTGTTGAATTATGAGCCGGTCGCTTTCGGCCATGAGTTCTACCAAGCTGAGCTACGGGCCCTCATCAGTACATAACATGCGCCCGAAGTCTTGTGTTATTTGCTTTTTGCTAAGACCCACAACTGTATCAGGGTTACCGAAAATGCACGGTTAGACATTCCAATGTGAGTCACTCGAACAGGAAACGTTCGAGACCAACAAGAACCAAGCTTCTTGATTAGTGAAAGCTCTTAAATCGTGCTTTCAGGAAACAGTGTACGAGAGCTCCGGTGGTGTAGTCCGGTCAAGCATACTGCCCTTTCGAGGCAGTGATCGCGGGTTCAAATTTTCTCATGGAATGAGTGATCATTCACGGGGCAACCCCGAAAGTGAAAATCCCGCCCGGAGCATCTCTTCGTATCTGATAATTTGGAAAGACTGCCTTATCGAACGCAGATAAAATTGAAACAGGTGTCGTGCTAAGATTGATATATCTATTCAACGAAGTAGTTCGTTACTCGGAGACGGCTAGCTTCTTGGAGCTTGACGATGCAGCGTTTGCATCTTATTTCAAGTCGAAGACCCTGAATTATCACACAAGGATTGAGCATGCGATTTCCGATGTTTTAGGTAGGTTCTCCAATTCTGCATTCTACGAGCCTCTGAATTATGCAATTCATGGAGGAAAGCGCGTGAGGCCCTTGATTGTACTTCTTTCCTACGATTCAGTTGGCACCGGAAACCAGCTTGTGGACAATCCTATGCCTGCCGCCATAGCAGTTGAGCTTCTCCACACCGAATCAATTATCCACGACGACATTATAGACGATGACTCGGTTAGAAGAGAGAAGATATCTTTCCACGAACGATTTGGGTTGAACCCCGCGATACTTTCAGCCGATTTCGTACTCGGAATCATCCTAGACATCGCCTCGCAATATCCTGATTCAAGAATTGGACGCGAACTTTCAAAATCTGTCTTGCGCATGAGCGAGGGCGAATATTCGGAATATAGAATACAGACTGAAGGAAATACTATCACTGTCGAGCAATACGTCGAAGTCATTACGAACAAGACAGCTTCGCTTTTTCAGAGCTCTTCTCGAATAGGTGCGATGATAGCCGGTGCCAAGCTACAGACTATCGAATCCATGTCTGAGTTTGGCTTGAACCTAGGTATTGCTTACCAGATGCAAGACGATCTGCTTGACTGGGATCATAAGGCAGGTCTTGAGAGAGCGCTGGATGTCGAACAATCAAAGCTGCAGGAAATGTCCTACAAGTACGCTGTGACTGCCAAGAATGCATTGTCACATCTTGGTAACTCCGAGTCCAAACAGAGATTGGAAGAGCTTGCAGATTTTGCCGTGAGAAGGCGTTTCTAGTCCAACTTATCCATGCGCGAGAAACATGCTCGCCGCGGTGTTTGCAAATTGAATGAACGGGTACGGATACACGCCGACCACCACAATCACCACAGCCGCAATAATTAGTGCGACTTTGAAGCCATTTGATTCAACCAAAGAAGCTGTATCGGCTTGCTTGTCAATGTACATGTGTTTCACTATTCTGGCGTAGAAAGCGATGGAGACGAAGCTGTTGATTATTGCTATAATTGCGAGCCATCCGAGGTTAGAATTTATGGCCGAGTAGAAAAGCACGAGCTTGCTCCAGAAACCACTAAGCGGAGGCAAGCCGCCCAGAGCGAGAAGTGAAACTGTGAACGCGAATGGCGCAATCGTAAGGCGCTTTCCTATACCATCCAGTGAAGAGATGTCTCCCGAGTGGGTCTGGCTCGTAATCACAGCTGCAGCGAGGAAAGCTCCTGATTGCATGAATGCATAATTCAGGATCTGGAAAAATGATCCAGTTAAACCATAAACTCCACCGGCCGCAAAACCTATCAAAATGTAACCCGCTTGACCGATGCTCGAATAAGCCAGAATTCGCGTGATGTTCTTTTGGGTTAGCGCAGCAAAATTACCGACTGTCATAGAAAGAACGGCCAGCACTGCAAAAGTGATTCTCCAATCAGATTGAAACATGCTTGCGGAAAAGAGTATGAAGAATATGCGAGCTGCTGGAGCAAAAGTTGCTAGTTTGGTACCGGCAGAGAGCAAACTGCTCACAATAGTCGGAGCCCCTTGATAGGCGTCCGGTATCCACATGTGAAATGGCACTGCAGCCAGCTTTATTCCAAATCCAGCTAGAATGAACGTCAATGCGATTAGCGCTATCGGCTGGTCGCCCGACGCCCGCGACAATATTGCAAAAATATTGGTCGAGCCAGTTAACAGATAGACAAGCGATATTCCATATAACAAGACTCCCGAAGCGAAGGCGCTTATTATGAAATACTTGACAGATGCCTCGTTCGACTCAGGATCCTTCTTTCTGAATCCGGTAAGAACATAACTCGGGATGCTCATGAGCTCCCAAGATACAAACATCATCAGAAGATCTGATGAAAAGACAAGGAGAACAGCCCCTATTGTAGTGAAGAGGAGCAAGGAATAGAACGTCGCAATATTAGGCGAATCTTTCATGTAGCTGGTAGCTGTCAAGCTAACCAGGAAAGAGGCCGATAGGACCGCGACTCCGAATAGAATCGAAACCCAATCAGACGCGAGAAGTGCCCCTGGTGTCGAGGCGGTGAGTGAACTAAAGTGTCCAAGTCCCTGTGAAATTAGGAGAACTATCCCAATTCCAAACCCAGCTGATGCGACTCCGGCGGAGATTTTGGCAAATCTGTTACCGCTGGCGGCCAAGAAAACAGTGATCAGCGCAACAGCTGACAACATAAGGGATAGGATCAGAGGGAACGATTCAGTTTCCAACAATTCAAATCAGCCCCTGTCCAAAGATTACGAGCAGAATTATTACTAACGCAATTCCGATTCCAAAGGCTAGGACATATTCCTCTTCGATTCCTGACTGGAGTTTGCGGAGACTGTCTGATATTCCACCACCAAAGTTGGATGCTCCGACGTTCAGAGGCTGGATTACTTTCTCCTCGAACGACTGGAATAACCAGGTGCTTCCGCTTTCTATAGGATATACCAGAGCTCTGTAGTAGAGAGCGTTAATGTACCAGCGGTGAGCAAAGAAATTGTAGAGCGAAAACGCAATCCCCTTCGTCCCAATGATAGATTGCGGCTTTATGCTCTTTTGAATGTAAGCAAGATAGGCAACGAGTGCGCCGAGAATTGCAAGACCAAGGCTCACTCCAATAGGAACAGCATCTCCTGCAAGGTTCAATGAGAAAGCGGAGTTGATACCAAATTGTAGGAGATATGAAGAGAAGAGGCTCCCAAGATGTGGCTCGAACCAGAATGGAGCGAGCAATCCGATCACAGTTGTAGCCACGGCAAGTGTTAACATCGGGAGCTTCATCGACAGTGGCGCCTCATGAATAGTGTGCCCCTGTAGCTCTCTTTCTGCGACATTCGAGCTCTTGTCTCCGAAGAATACCAATCCAATTATCCTGACGCTGTAGAAGGCGGTCATCAGAGCTGTTATGGCTCCGAGTACATACAGCCCAACTCCGGCAGCACCAGCGTGCGAAGCAGCACTGAGTATTGCGTCTTTGCTCCAAAAGCCACTGAATGGGATGATCCCAGCGAGCGACAACGCCACCACCAGCATTGAAGCAAATGTAATAGGGAGTGATCGCCTAAGGCCACCCATATCCTTCATGTATTTCGATCCGGTAACATGCAGCAACCAGCCAGCGCACATGAACAGTCCTGCTTTGAAGAGTGCCTGACTGATGAGATGGAAGAAAGCACCAGTGAATCCGAAGACGAAATTCGACTGAGTTGACAGTCCTGCCACGCCCAACCCCAGCATCATGTAGCCAATCTGAGAAACCGTGGAATAGGCAAGCACTTTCTTCAGTTCGTCCAGAACCATGGCTTGTGAGGCGGCAAGGAAAGCTGTGAATCCACCGATTACTGCAACAGTCAGGAAGAAAGGGTACGTCATAGATAGTCCCGAAGCCGCCGCGACGTAAAGCGGCCCCACCGTTCCTATCAAGAAGACTCCAGCATTGACCATAGTCGCCGCGTGGATCAAAGCAGAAACGGAGGTGGGACCCGCCATGGCGTCTGGAAGCCATTCATGAAGTGGAAACTGAGCAGACTTGCCGATAGCGCCTCCGAAAATTAGAACTGCACTCGGAATGAACAGCCCCGCCGTTTCGAGGCTCTTTGCCCAGTTTGCAGAACCCCCAAGCGAGTTGAGAAGGTCCATGAAATTGAAGGTTCTAGCATAGGCAAAGATCAATAATATGCCTATTAGAAATGCAACGTCGCCGGCGCGCGTCATGATGAATGACTTCAGTCCCGCTTGACTAGGTGAGTATGCCTCGGGAACGTTCAAGGTCTTCTCCCCAATCGTACCAACCCAGCGTTCAGTTTCATCTGTATGCCAGAAACCGATTAGGGCATAGCTGCAATAGCCGACTCCTTCCCATCCCAGGAAGAGCTGCAGAAAGTTGTCCGCCATCACGATGAGAAGCATATTTCCGATGAAGAAATTCATGAGAAAGTAATAGCGGGTCAGGTTCTTCTCTCCTTTCATGTACCCGAGACTGTAGACAAGAATCAGAAAACTGACCCATGAAATGGCAACAGCAAGCATCGCTGTGAGTGGATCAACAAGAACTCCAGCCTTGACGTTCAACCCTGGAATCCAGTTGAGCGTGTGTCCTGCGAATGAAGTGATATCCTCTATTTTCCCCGTGAGCGTGTACTGGGCATAGTCGCTCAGTACAAAGAGTGATGTCGCGAGGAGTGCCGCCACGAGACTTGTCACTACGGCCACTGCATTTCTGACACTTTCTCCCGCCTTTGCAGCACCAACGCTTACGACTGCGCCGACAACAGGTACTATCCAAATGAGATTGGGAATGATATCAAAATACCAGCTAGTCATTCTGTGTCTACCTCAATTGAATCAAACCGGCTAGAGTATGTAGCAATGGATTGTCGACAAGACTTGGTATGATGCCGAGAAGAATTGTCAGAGCAGCCAAGAAGATTATCGGAGCCAGAGAGTATAACGGAGCTTCCTTCACATTCGCCAGATGTTCTGGGAGCTGGCCGAAAAAGATCCTCTTCATTGCCCAAAGCGAGTACGCTGCAGTAATGACAGTTGCAATAACCGCAAGAGATGTAAGAACGAGCCACCAGTTTGCAGTTACGCCTAATTGGCTCCCGAGCTGTAATCCTCCTCCGAATATCAACCACTCACTCTGAAAACCACTTGTCTCCGGAAAGCCGAGAAGCCCCAAGAACCCAATCATTGCGCAGGTAGCAGTCACCGGCAACCTTCTTGTCAGGCCACCCATTTTCCTGATGTCCTTCAGACCATTTGTCTGGATCATAATAACTCCCAGAACCATGAAGAGTAAAGCCTTCGAGGTGGCGTGGCTCACGAACTGGAAGACAGATCCGGCAACGCCCAGCTCAGTCGCAGTCGCGATTCCGAAAATGATGTATCCCATCTGACTGATGCTTGAATAAGCAAGGAGTTTCTTGAAGTCGTTCTGAGCGAGTGCGAGGACACCACCATAGAACATCGTCACAACACCCCACGCGCCCAGTGCCAGGCTTATTGCGACATACTCACCTGGCAAGAGTAGTGTGAGTATTCTTATCAGTATGTAACCACCGATTCCTGTCATCGCGGCAGCCATGAGCGCGGTGATCGGTGTGGGCGCCTCATCATACGTGCTCGGCAGCCAAACATGCAATCCAAAGGCAGCGAGTTTCACAAACATGCCGACAACAACTCCGAACGTTATCCAAGGTATCAGACCCGAGGCGATCTGAACGGCGCTCACGGCACCCGGACCGAGGAACACAAAGTTCTGTGTTTGAGTCCCTAAAGCAAGGAAAGACAGTAACATCATGAGGGCTCCTATGTGGGTCCAGAGAAGATACATCAGAGAAACTCTTCCCCTATTGCTGTAACCGAATTCTGCGATCAGGAAATACGATGGGACAAGCATGAACTCAAACATGAAGTAGAGTTCGATCAGATTGGTGGCAAGAACAGTCCCCACCATTCCGCCAGAATAAAGCAAGAACAATGCAAAATACAAAC
>JAJYUX010000144.1 GCA_021792315.1 archaeon | reverse complement strand
TCGTTGGACGTGATTCTCGGCCCAAGCGTCGCTGGCTTGACAAGTCATGAATCCTGTGGCCATCCTGGAGAAGCCGACAGGATACTAGGTAGAGAAGGGGCCCAGGCCGGAGAATCTTTCCTGAAACCAGACAAGCTCGGAATGCAAATCGGCAGCCAAGAGGCATACGTTTCTGATGACCCAACGATACCGCACTCAATGGGATTTTACCTCTTCGATGATGAGGGTGTTGAATCAAGAAGACGTAGACTCATTACTGCAGGCAAGTTCACCGAGTTCTTGCAGAATCGTGAGACTGCATACGAATTCGGCGTCAAGAGTAACGGCTCATCTAGGGCAGTGCAGTATGATCGAGAACCAATAATACGCATGGGGAACACTTTCATTGAGCCGGGAGACTGGACATTTGATGAGATGTTGAAGGAGATTCGTCATGGATTGTACATCAGAAGTTTCATGGAATGGAACATTGATGACAAGAGACTCAACCAGAGATACGTAGGGCTCGAGTCTTATCTCATTCAAAATGGCGAACTCAAAGAAGCAGTTAAGGATCCAGTATTCGAAATTACAACTCCGAAGTATTGGAGCAGCATCGATGCTCGAGCCAGTGACGTAGAGTTTTCCTGCGGCACTTGTGGAAAAGGGGATCCTATGCAAGGAGCTCCTGTTTACATCGGAGCTCCGCATATCCGACTCAGAAATGTGAGGATTGGTGCCCGATGAATACCGAGCCTTACACTCTGGAAGATATCTCTGATATAGCGCTCAAAGAGGCAGCTCGGTGGAAATGCAACGATGTCGCAATAACCTGCAGTCGGGCAAATGACTTTCAGGTGAGGTTTGCAAACAACAATATCACTCTTGTAAACAATGTGAGGAATCTTTCTGTCGATGTTTACATAGCAAGAGAGCACAAGAGAGTTATTGGGACAACATACAACCCGACTGATAACGGGCTGAAGATATTCATTGAACACTTGATCAAATCATGCGACGCACTTCCACCAAGCAAGGACTATGTTGGTCTTCCTGAAGGGTCGCTTGAAAATAAGGGACATTCGAATTTCGACTCAAGAGTTGTTGATTCAAATCTTGTAGATTATGCAAAACAGGCAATAGATAGTGCCCTAAGTGCTGGAGCCCTTCGAGTTAGCGGCTCGCTGAAATCTGAGATCAGCGAAATTTACCTTGCCACATCGACCGGAGTCAGGGGACGTGACAAATCCTCTCAATTACTGCTAAACGTGAGAGCTTTCCGGGACGACAACGCCTCAGGTCAAGGACTTGCTTGCTCATCCTACGTTTCAAATTTTGACGTCTGTAAGGCCGGTGAAAGGGCAGGTAGTTATGCCGAGAGAGCTCTGAATCCAGTTCAAATTCCAGAAGGAGTTTATAGTGTCATTTTCACTCCGACTGTTATTTCGAACATCCTGCCAGTAGCTTCGAATGCTTCGGCCTTCGCAATTGAGACGGGAAACTCCTTCTTGAATGATAAATTGGAAACCAAAGTCGCAGTAGATGCTCTGGATGTGACTGACTATGGAGTCTATGACCACGGATTAGGCGGGCGTATTTTTGACGATGAAGGTTCTCCAACTCGCAAGAACGAAATACTGTCGAATGGCGTGTTTAGAACAATGTTGCACAACAGTACAACGGCAAAGAAATTCGGAAAAACCAGTACGGGCAATGCAGGGATAATTGTTCCGAAACCGTTCACGATTGTCTTTGGGGGTGGCGATTCTACCTTTGAGGAAATGATACGAGAGACAAAGAACGGCCTACTGGTGACAAATAACTGGTACACCAGATTCCAGAACGTCAGAGCAGGCGAATATTCGACGGTGCCACGTGATGCTGCCTTTAAAGTGGAAAATGGCGAAGTCAAAGAACCCGTATCTGGGTTACGAATAAGCGACTCAATTCCACGGCAATTGGAGAATGTTGATTTGATTTCTAAGGAAAGGGAATGGATAAGATGGTGGGAAGTGGAAACTCCCACCTTTGCTCCGGCCATGAGGATAAAGGGAGTTCATGTCACACGAGCGGTAGGGAGCTAAAGAGGCGCGCATTCGATGAAGGTAGCAGAAACTGGTTCTAAAAACGCATATTCTGCTTCGAAGATGTTACAAATTCTGAAGCCAGATGGCACAGTGATTGCCAACGAGCCTTCTGTTTCTAAAGATCTTTTGTT
This sequence comes from archaeon, assembly GCA_021792315.1. The sequence goes on along the minus strand of JAJYUX010000144.1, from coordinate 1,086 downwards.
AAACTCCTATCGAAGCATGGTACTCACTCGAATCGTAGACGAAAAGATAGTCGCGCTACAGCGACAGGGACGAATGGGAACCTATGTATCATGTGCGGGCCAAGAAGCGACACAGGTCGGCGCAGTACTTGCTTTGCAGGAAACGGATTGGCTCTTTCCGATGTATCGCGATCTTGGCATGGTGATACAAAGAAAAGTACCGTGGGATTCGTTGATGAATCGCCTGTTTGGTAACGAGGGCGACGTAGCCAAGGGCAGGGATCTTCCCAACGCGTATGGATGGAAGGAACATAGAATATTCAGTTTGGCCGCTCCAATAGCAAGTCACGTCCAGCCGGCTGTCGGCTTTGCTATGGCGGCAAAATACAAGAATGAGCGCATTGTGACGCTTGCTTCATTCGGAGACGGAGCTACTTCATCAGGAGAGTTCCATGTAAGCATGAATTTTGCCGGCGTTTATCAGACACCGACAATCTTCTTGTGCGAAAACAATCAATACGCCATTTCTGTTCCGGTGACCCAGCAAACAGCCTCGGAGAGTATCGCCATCAAGGCACGTGCTTATGGCTTCGAAGGCACGGTTGTCGATGGAAACGATCTGCTTGCAGTGTATTCAGCGGTTAGCAAGGCTGCTGATGCCGCGAGACGAGGCGAAGGCCCCACTCTTGTCGAGTGTGTGACCTACCGTTTAGGTGGTCATTCGACATCTGATGACTGGAAGAAGTACAGAAAAGTGGAGGAAGTTGAAGAATGGCGCAAGCGCGACCCAATTTCTCGACTACGTATCTTTCTAGAAAAGAAGGGGTTGTGGTCGACTGAAGAAGATTCAAGGTTCAGAAAGGATTCAGAGTCAATGATAGGCGACGCGGTAACCAAGGCAGAATCGTTACGTCCGCCTGCCCTCAGCACATTGTTTGAAGACGTGTTTTCTGTGATGCCTTCAAACATGCAAAAGGACTTGGATCAGGTTTCGGACAAGTAGCTTGCCATACTGACCGTCCTAGTTTGTACGAAGTATCTTCTTCATCCTGTCTAGAGCGTTTTGGATGTTCTCGATCGAGTTTGCATATGCAATCCTGAGGTGAC
>JAJYUX010000032.1 GCA_021792315.1 archaeon | reverse complement strand
CATCAGATAGAGGGTAGGAATCATTCGCATCGAAGTCGCGATTAGGAGAGCCTCAGTATGGCCTGAGCAAGATCTCCATCAGTGTCTTTGAGCGCCTGCTCGGCCTTTGCCTCATTAGCGTTTGCCTGTTGCGCCACAAGAAGGACATCTTCGCGAGTGTACTTTGGCTTTTCTCTCATCCTTTCCTCCACATCGTCGCCCACAACTTGAAACATACGAGAACCTTTCATGTTCATCTCAGAAACACTCGCGTTCTTTATCACAAGATCTTTGCCTGATGTTCTTATGATAACCTCTTCAACACCGTCTATCTGCTCCATGCTTACCCCCATGCGTTCGAGCATCCTGCGTGTTTGACGATTGTCAAGATTCATCTGTGGCATTCTTGCGACTTCCTTCTCTCACCTTCACGGCCACACCTCGCTTAAATTGTTTAATCGTCGGTCCGGAGAGGACGCTCCGCCCAGTCGCGAGAAGCTCACCATTTTCGTTCAACACAACAACGTCTTGTCCGGCGCGAAGACTATCGTTACATGATGCAACGTGTTTACAGAAGACAGTTCTTCCATTTGAGACTATGTCTGAGACTCCATCTATCACAGTGACGGTCCACTTGGGTCGCAATCGAATCTTTTTCAATTTACTTTTGGACAATAGGATTCTGTAAGCTCGAAGCGTGGGTGCGATGCTTCCGTTTGGACGGAAAGTGAATAGTAATTCCTTGGAATCTTTCATCCCGACATATTTGATTCGGCCTGTTCTATTGGAGTGTTGAAATTCAAGATTGGAGAAATCTAGGGAACGAGAAGTGCCTCTTCCGAAAATGTAATCGAGCGACATTGCAAGCTTTGACTTGCTAAATTCGTCTCTCTTTTTGGCAAAGATACTTGTTCTCCTTTGGGAGGATTCTGGCATGACCACGAGTAAACTCGAGGGTGTTATTCTGACAAAGCACATAAATGCGTGTCTTCGATATTTAATGGTAGACCTTACTTGAATTGCGAATTGTGCGGCAACTCGATCCGCGGTGAAGTGCAGGTTGTAAATATCGACGGAGGAGTTTTCAGGGTGTGTAATAATTGTGCAAAACTTGGCACACCGGTGCGAGTCCCAAAGCCGGTACCTGTGAGAACAGATCATTCATTGTCACCACATGTCCCGGTAAGGGCGATTCCAAGAAACAATGCTCCGCCTCCTTCTCCTGGATTCTCCTATGAGTCAGAAGAGATGATCTTGAGAGAAGACTACAGCAGCGCAATCAAAGGTGCCCGCGAAAGTCTCGGTATAACACAGGAGGAACTCGGCAGGAAGATTAACGAAAAACCTTCTATGATAGGACACCTTGAGGTTGGTTCAATGAAGCCGGACGACCTTCTAGCAAAGAAGTTAGAGCACTTCCTGAAGATACAACTATTTGTCCCGATAGAAGAAGAACTATCTTCGGATACACGCTAAAACTAGAAATGAAAGAACGTTCAAATCGTCAAAGACTTCCATTTGAAGTAACTGTGCTCAGACTCGGGCACAGACTTGTTCGAGACGAACGAATTAGTACTCACATAGGCCTTGTATCCAGAGCATTCGGTGCTAAGGAACTGATTCTAACGGGAGCAGACGACCGTACAATTGACTCCATAAGCCGAGTGAATAATCGTTGGGGTGAAAGTCTTTCTTTGAAATACCAACGAAACTGGAGGGAAATTGTGAGCGGCTGGAAAGGAGTAATTGTGCATTTAACGATGTACGGAGAGGCGCTCGACGATGCATTACCCAGAATCGAAAAAGCAACGGGGGCGAAAGGAAAGTTGCTTGTAGTCGTTGGTGCGGAGAAGGTTCCTCGCGAGATATACGATCTAGCAAGCTATAATGTGTCTGTCGGCAATCAACCCCACAGCGAAGTGGCCGCTCTTGCGGTCTTTCTTGATAGGCTTTTTATGGGAGAAGAGCTCTATACTACGTTTGTTAAGGCAAGAATTAGGATCAAGCCGAGTTCGAATGGAAAGAAGGTTGAAACTCAATGAAAATCGATTATGAAGACTCATTCGTAAAGATAGCCAGCCTCCTTGGAGGTGAGGATTATGTAAAGGTAGCAAGGGCACTTTTGAACAACGAAAATGCTACCGACGAAGAGATTGCCAGCGCCACAGGTCTAAAGATAAACTCTGTCCGCAAGGCGCTCTACGACATGTTTGGTAGATCATTAATCACCGGAATAAGAGTCAGAGACTTGAAACGCGGCTGGTTTGTCTACAGGTGGAAAGCCCAACACGATCAGGTGGACGGCTTCATTGAAGCTCAGAAACGCAAGGCGCTTGAACGCCTGCGCAGCAGACTTGGATATGAAACCGATCATGAGTTTTACAACTGCGAGACGCCGACTTGCAAGAAGCTCACTTTCGAGGAAGCTATGGAGGCTTTCTTCAAGTGTCCAACATGTGGCAAGAACCTGAACCTCATAGATAACTCAGAATTCAAGAAGGCACTCGAGTGGAAGATCAAACAGATGGAGCAGGAAAGCTCCCTCCGATGATGATGATGACGTTCTGATACCCTTAATATCCGAATCACCTCACTGAAGAAAAAGTGGATGGTGCGGTTCAGTGCCAAATCCCTTCTTCAAGCGCGACGTTCTTTCAATGAAGGATTTCAATCGTGATGACTTAGATCTTTTGTTTTCCACTGCCGACAAACTTGTCGAAATGAAATATAGGGACAAGGTAGCCCTCGGAGAAGGTCGTATACTAGGAATAATGTTTCACGAACCAAGCACCAGAACAAGATTGAGTTTCGAATCTGCCATGGCGTCAATCGGGGGCACATCGATCGGATTCAGTGAGGTGAGCACAACCTCCATGGAAAAAGGAGAGTCTCTTGCAGATACAGTGCGAGTCGTTGAGGCGAATTGCGACGTTCTGGCATTAAGACACTCCAACGAGGGCGCTGCCAGATTTGCAGCGGAGATTGCAGTGAAACCAGTCGTGAGCGCAGGGACAGGAACAGAAGAACACCCATCGCAGGGAATGCTTGACCTCTATACCATTCTGAAAGAGAAGAAGAGGATCGATGGACTTCGGATTGGAATAGTAGGCGATTTGAGATATGGAAGAACCGTCTACTCACTGATATATGGATTGGCAAAATACGACGTGAAGATAGAACTCATCGCTCCTGACGGCCTCAAGATTAGGAAGGAGGCAACGCACGACATTGGGAAGATACCTGGCAAGTCCACTTCGATTGAAATAACGGAACACGATAACCTTCAGGAAGTTCTTACGGATCTTGACGTTCTTTATGTTACAAGAATCCAGAGAGAAAGGTTTCCGGACGACCAAGAGTACGAAAAAGTGAGAGGATCATACTTCATCGGGGCAGAGCACGTGAAGTTAATGAAGAGTGACGCGATAATCATGCACCCTCTACCACGCATCGACGAAATAAAGCCTGATGTGGATTCAACCCCACAGGCTAGGTACTTCAGGCAGATGCAGTACGGAAGAATTGTGAGAGCAGCACTGCTCTCTTTGATACTGAATTCTTAGTTACACTTGGAGTAGCCGCATTGTTGGCAGCGGTAGCATCCGTTCTCGAATATCAGTCCAGCCTCTCCGCAGTCCGGACAGTGCTTGAGCTCCTGATCCTTTTCGACTGTCGTGCCTGATAGACTGGCAAGAGCCTTCGCGACGGCGTCGGGAACGGATAGGAGTTGCTGTCCATTATCCCAAGAAACATCTCTACCCTGAATTCCCTTCAAAGTCTGAATGACTTCCTGTACCCTTCCGCCGTGTTGCAGGTAAAGGCTGATGAGACGTCCAAGAGCTTCAGCGTCAGCTTTTTCATCTCCACCAGATTTGCCCAAGGTGACGAATGTTTCCCTGATGATGTCGTCTCCATTCTTGTTAGCAGTAACATAGAGACTACCTTGCGGCAGCTTCATCTTGACTGTGTGCCCGATCAGAACTTTTGGTCTCTCAAACTTTTGCATCTTTGCTTTCACTCCCCCCTTTTGAGACGCCGCTTCTTCGTTGGTCAGAAGGATTCCCTCTCTCACGCCCTCCCTATACACGGTGATTCCTTTGCATCCAGATCTCCAAGCTTGGAAGTAAATATCCTTGACGTCTTGGACGCTTGCTTCCTTGGGAATGTTGACTGTACTGGAGATGCTAGAGTCAATGTGTTTCTGAATTGTTCCTTGCATCTGCACTCTAAACTCAGCCTTTATGTTGTGCGCAGTGACAAAAATGTCGGGAAGCTCCGATTCAGTCTTGAGTCCGAAGCGTTTCATGTATTCTTGGACAAGAGGATGATAGACCTTAAACTCCCCGCCGGTTAATGACTTTGACTTGCGAACATAGCTCAGAGCAAAGATTGGTTCTATCCCCGAAGTTGTGCCAGCAATTATAGCTCCACTACCCACAGGAGGAACTGTAAGAACGCAAGAGTTTCTGATGCCCCTGGATGCGATCTTCTGCTTTACTCCGTTGTCTAGCCGCTGGATGAAAGGTCGCGCAAGATGTTTTTCAGCGATGAAAGCAGGCGCCGGTCCCTTTTCAACTGCAATATTGCAACTCTCGTCGTAACAGATGTTCTTCACTCTGTCAAACATCCGGTCGATGAACTTGACTGATTGCGGTGAATCGTATTTCATGCTGAGTTTGATCAACATGTCGGCAAATCCAGTGAAACCAACGCCGATTCTTCTGGACCACATTGATGCTTTCTTCTGTTCTGGGAGCGGGTGCTTGTCTGCGTTGTAATCTAGCACGTTATCCAGAAAGCGTGTCGAATAGCGCAACGCCTTCTCCAGATTTCTCCAGTCCAATCTTGCTCTTTCAGAGAACTCGTCGACGACGAAGGCTGAGAGGTTTATGTTGCCCAAGCAGCAGCAACCATAATCTTCGAGACACTGCTCCGAGCAAGGGTTGAACCCATGAACCTCCATGCCGTTGTATTCTGTTGGCGATTCATTCTTCACGTTGTCCCAGAAGATTATCCCAGGTTCGGCGGATGCCCACGCGGAACGAACCAGTTTATCCCATAATTCCTTAGCTTTGACGACCCGTCTAACGTCCGCCTTGTCGTTGTGGAACTCCAGCGTAAAGTTTTCGTCCTTCTCCACGGCTTGCATGAACTTGTCAGTTATGCATACGCTGATGTTTGCATGGTTGACGTGACTCAAGTCGCGCTTCACATCGATGAAATCCACAACGTCAGGATGATCCACATGTATTGTAATCATCAGTGCTCCCCTCCTGCCCGCCTGACCAATGGTTCCTGTGGTAACGGAGAAGAGTTCCATGAAGGAGACGGAACCAGTGGAAACAACAGCAGAGTTGTTCACCGGTGCACCCTTGGGTCTCAGAATTGAAATATCGGTGCCCACTCCACCACCATATGAGTAGGTTCTGCCAGCTTCTTTACAAAAGTCGAAAATGTCCTCTAGAGAATCAGATTTGATTGGAAGATAGTAGCAGTTCAACAGGGTTGAGCGTCTCGGTTGACCAGCACCAAACATTATTCTTCCCCCTGGAACGAATCTAAAGTTCTCCAGCAACCAGTAGAACTTCTTTGTCCATTCTGATCTCTTTTCTTCTGTGGTTTCCACAGATGCTAATTCTCTCGCCACTCTAGCCCACATGTCGACAGGTGTTTGCTCGACTACCAGCCCATTCAGATCCTTCAGAGCGTATTTCTCGTAGAATACTCTCGCTCTGAGCTCGTCCGCGTTGAAAAACTCCAAAGTCTCCTTGGGAAGTTGAATCGGCGTCGCAATTTGCTCTAGCTCTCCTGCATATTCTGAAGCATTCTCCGACTCTTCAGCAACTCTATCATCTAACGAATTTGTTTCCATTTCTTTCACAGTCCTACTGCATATTTTGAATTTTCTCGATTGTTGTCTTTTCAAGGGATTATGGGGCCGTAAACAGGGGCTTCACCTGTGACGAAATTGATCCAAATTCCCGCGAGGTTCCAACGGGAAGTTTCGCAAGAAATAGTGTCGTCGCGCAAGGGGAATTCGATAGACATCTCGGCCAACACGCTCATTCTCCCTCGAGGCTGATGTCGCACAAATCAATCTCCTTAGTAACATATCGGGCCATTTGTAACTGTCAACTAGATTATTTAACATTAAGCAAATCGGCAAATGAATTTCAAGAGAAAAATATCAGATGCAAAAAAAGACGTTAACTATTCTTCACATCTGTATTAATTAGCTGTTCTCCAACTTGCGAAAGAATTGTCAACATAAATTATTTCGCGGAATTTTTTTCTGACGTATTTCACAGAAACGAATTTCGAAGTTTCAGAGCAATAACGGTTGTAGAATCAACGAAGTGGATTTGCAAGCTGGACATCTCGCCCCGCCGAACACTTTCGTTCCACATTTCTTACAGACATCCAGACTTCTTGAAAACCTAACAAATGGAACTTTGCCTGAAACACCAACAACGATATTTCCAAAATTCAAATTATCACCAGTCTCTTTCGCGAATTTCAACATAACAATTGCTCCGCCGCTCGTTGCATTGAACATCTCTGAAATGTCGGATACCGTTTTCTCGTCGTCATAATGCTCCAATCCGAGGATGCCTTCTTGATAGCCACTGAGGCGTGTTTCCTGTGACCTGCCGAATTTCTCGCCGTCGATTTCAGATAGACGTTCGAATCCTTCAGCGTGGAGCATCGAAACGAGAGCCTTACATCCCAGTTTTGACGTCTTTTCGGTGGCGACTTTGCTTGCTGTGTCTAGAATCTTCATAGCCAGTTCCTGTCTACTCATTGGGTCCCTTTCAGACATCAAACTCGATATTGCCTCATTCAGTCCCACCATGTTGATCACGAATGGCATCTCCTCGAGTGAGGAGACTACCGGAATCTGATAGAGTGCTGGAAGGAGACCCTTCTTCATGCTGTCTATCACATGATCCTTTCTATTCACCATTGCGTTGACAGCAGTCTGGAGCAAGAGAGCCAGCTTTGCCCTGAAGTATGTTTCATCCTTATTTGACTCATATGCGAGCCTTGGAAGGTTAAGAGTCAGGTTCTGAAGAAACAGGATGCCATCAATTGAGCCTGAGTTTGAACCATGCAAATCAAGATTCAACCCAGAGAACGAGTGCTTGCCATCAGATTCGACTGCGATGTCTCCACCCTTTGAGATAATGTTAGTGATACCTTCCACGACTCTTCGATCAAAGTACCTTCCCGGAGAGACCACTAAATGAATCGAAGGCATCGGCACTATTTCCACGTACCTAGAATATGCTTGAAGTAAGGAATCTCTGAGCTCGAGTTGGGAGGGAACGTCCTCGTCCTTTTGCGGTTCTCCGATCCTGAATGTGATGCTGCGAGCTCTTCCCATCCCCGCGGCCGTTGAAAGAGAAGAGAGCATTCGCGAGAACATCCTTACCTGCTCCTCCTGCGAACGAGGAGAGTACAGCTTGGAGAGGTAAGAAATCAAGTTGTCAAGGCACACTTCGTTTGAAACTTCCCGCGAAACAATGCTCGCAAGTATCTCGACAGTTTCCAGCGCAGAATCAAAATTCTTTATCGCTCCCAGCCTCGGGGCGTTGCTGATCTTGCTTCCAAGATTGTATGGATTTGAATACAGAGCGTTCAGATCAAGATAGAGGGTGTCGGGCATTAGACTCCAGCTACCAAGACTTGATATGTGCAGGTCACCAGAAAGGTGGGCGTCAGAAACGTCTCTCGGAATTTGGGTAAGAATTGCATATTCAGAAAAGACTCTTCCTGAAGTCGTAGACAGTACAGTATCTATGGAATCTGAGCCATCACCTGCCCTGAGTATCAGGTCAGCAACATCTGCGACGGGAAGTCCTAGGCGGGTAAGCTTGTGCCTGTATTCCTCATATCCATGTTCAACGAGAATGCTGTTCACTATTTCTCGGATCAGGGGGGCAGTAAGGTAAGCGGTCTGGAATTTGTAAACTCGCGCCTCGGTCTCACTTGCAATCTTCTGCGCGAGCTCGACTGGCATCCCTGCTTCCTTCACAAGAGACTGAAGTATCTTGTCGGCATTAAACTCCTCCAGCGCCTGTCTGGAGCTACGTACGTAGAGCTTTCCAGATTCGAGCATAGATTGCTCCTCGATCTGCTTGGTTAGATTCAGTACAAGTCTCCCCAGGCTTGTTACTGTGTATTTCCGCTCCGCTCTGTTTAACGAAATCAGAGTCTGCTTCACCAATTTTCTCAAGTGGTAAGCGAACTTACCGGATTCTTTTTTCGACTTGAACCCAGCTAGTGTCTTTAGCTCGGAGTAACTCAGTGGTCCCTTGGTGTTTAGAATTCGAAGTATGTCGAGCCTATTTGGCGATGCAATTACAGAGTAAATTGTTCTGACCCGGCGGGGAGCGCTCAATCAGATCTGGTTCTCCACTAAGCCAAGAGTACAAGCAGAAAGCGATCTTTTGCAACAAATGGCAAGATAGGCCTCATGAAACAGGGTGAAGAAAAAGTGATTCAAATGCCTCAAGACTTCATGTATTGGTTAAAAAAGATTGATAATTCTAGATCTGGGGTAAATCAATATGCCAATATTTCTAGACGATCTAATGAAACGGGGTTCTCTGTACTATCAAGTTCCGATCAGGAATCTGTCCAAAAGAATTTTAGAAACTGTCAGCCAAACGACCTTTTTCAAGGGTCAAAAGAATCAATTTGAATCATAACGATTATTATCGGAGAGTCAATCCTTCTTCTACAAATATTTCGATCCCTGGGGTGATTGCGTGACCATAGTCGAAGAGAATCAATTCGATATTCTACTACTGGAGTTGGCGTCGAAGTGTAGCTTGACAAGAGAGAATCTCAAAGAGCTCATCAAGAAGAAGAAGGACACCGTAGGAGACGGATATCTCACAGATCAAGGTGCGTTGTTTCTAGTGGCTGTTGATCTTGGCGTAATGATCGAGTACAATCAGACAAACGAGTTGAATATTGCTGCGCTCTCTAAGGATCACAAATCCGTGACCCTCACTTGTAGGGTCCTATCAGTCGGGTATCCGAAAACATTCACAAGAAAGACCGATGCTAGCAGGGGACTATTGATGCGTCTTGTTATCTACGACACCACTGGTTCAACTACGCTGAACATTTGGGATCGTTCCGTCTCCGCCTTTCTGGAGTCCGAGATCGGACCCGGAGACGTGGTGAAGATATCAAACGTTTATGTTAGAACGGCCATTGATGGTACAATTGCCCTAAACACTGGGGAAAACTCACTTATTGAAAGAATTTCCGAAAGCAAAGACAAGCAGATAAGAAGTCTGACGGAGAGACGACTTGGCCTGCGACGAGTTCCAGAAAACGAAAAGTATCTTATTCTCCATGGCAGGGTGTGTGGAGAGGTAAAGAAGAGTGTATTTTCAAAGAGCGATGGTTCATCGTCTGGATTGACCAGCTTTGCCATTAGTGACGGGGATGACAAAAACACAGAGCACAGAGTAGTGGTTTGGGGAAACCAAAACCCTGCTTTTGAGTTTTTGAAAGATTCGGATTCGATCACTTTGCTAAATGTGCGAACTAAGATTTCGAATTTCCAGAATTCCGTGTCAGTTGAAATTCACGGAGATGAAACTACTTGCATTCTGGAAAGATGGGGTGTGACCAAGTCCTGGATGAAAGAATTAGCGAAGAGCTACGGAGCAGTCGTCGATCCAGAATATCTGTCGACTGCGGAAATCGTCAAGAATGCGCCGATTCCATTCATTGGAAGAGTACTTTCTTTCCGAAGAGTTGGTTCGGAAGAGAAATCATTTCTCTTGGTAATGGATTCGCAAAAGAGAAAGATTTCCATTACTGCTGTTGGTGCGGCTTTGAAGAGTATGGAATCTTTCGATCAAGACAATATCATCCTTTGCAGACCCGAAACATCTGACAAGGAAGGATCGAAAGTTTCCGTTACCAAGGAAAAGAACCTTACCAAACTTCAGTCAAAGAGATCAGATATTCCAACTTCTGACTCGTTGAAATTGTGCGTCGAAGATGTTCCTCAAGACGGCATTATTTCATTAGAGGTAATGTGTCTGAACGACTCTATCGCTAGAGAAATTCAGACGAAAGAAGGACTTGTGAAGCGAACGGAACTGACCGTTGGAGATCACACTGGGGAGATAAGGGTATACGGCTGGAGAAGTCTCTCAAAGGTTCTGGATAACTACCACGCTGGAGACCTAATCTTACTAGGTTGCGTGGAAGTCCAGACTCACGAAGGCAAGAAGTTCATTCAGCTGAAGAATTACTCGACAGTTCGAAGACTCGATTCTTGAATCATTCCTGCCAGAATCCTCGGGTTGCGACGTAATTCTTCTCTGCGAGGTATATGTTTCGGTAGAACTGATCTTCATCGCCTGTTCTCCTGATGATCCTAGCCGCGGTATCTACTCCAACACCGTAACCGGACAAGATCACAATGGCTCTCTTACCGAAATTCTGAATGAGATTCGAAGTTTTCCAAGCTCTCCTGTACTTCTTGTCCTCTTCTTCTGTCAGAGTTTGGTTTTTCTTTTTCTTTTGAATGATCCTAGGAAGATCCAAATCTGATATGTAAGTCTCTGTTAGCAGACGAGAGCGACAGAGCGGGCAGATGAGCGGTTCCTTTACGTCATTCGTTTTTTGTACAGACTCGTACCTCCCACAGCTCATGCAAATGAACTTGTGTTTAGAATTTCCGAGCCTTTCCTTGACGAGATCAAGTATTGCCTTTTCCATAGTGAGAGGAAGCGCTGCGAAACTAGATGTGTATTCAAGAATCGGTCTCGCAAGTTCCGAGAAATCGTTTACTTCCACTGTACGCAAGAACATTCTACCTTCTCTCAGCGATTGCATAATTTCTTTGGCGCCTTGGATGTCGTACTTCTCCAAGAAAAGTTCTCGGAGAATTTCGTCGTAAAGCGCAGTGCTCCTGTATCGATCCTGAATCAATCTCGCGGCTCTCCTATCATACTGGGCATTCTTGTCTACGATGCCGAATTTCTTAGACACATACCACGTCTTCCAGTTAAGAGGATGGGTCCCGACAATCGACGCCTTAAGAATGTCTTCGATCACGAAATCCTCTTTCAGTGTCTCTACCACGATCTTCGCCTCAAGTGGACCGTTAGATGAAAGCAAGATTCTGTAGGCGTCGGACTTTGTCTCGACGAGGTATCCTATCTTGGAAGAAAGAAGAGTAGAAAGTATTGTGGATAAAGTCTGATTAATCTTGGTTCCGAGACAGGAGTGAACAACAATAGCAGTTGATGCCCTCCTCTTCTCAATCACTAATTCTCTGTCATCAGGAATTCCGCCAAGCTCTTTCGAAACTCGGCTGAATCGTTCCGACTGTTTCTGTGAGACTCGAATCTCAGAGATTCTGCTAGATGCAATTTTTCTTCGAATAGCTCCAACAATTTGTGACGTCGCTAGCTCAACAGGTATCAACTCACCGACCCAGTAAGGGATTGTGCTGATATCTCTGAACATGGGCTCGACATAAAGAGTCTCCTTGTCATCATCTATTGAGACGATCCTCCAGGAGTTACCTTTCAACACAAAGGGTTTTCCGGGTTCACCATACTCGCCAACAAATACCTGATCCAGACGACCGATTATCTTCTTTGTAGTGATGTCTATCACTTGGAATTGCTGAATGTCCGGAATCGTCGAAAGGTTCGAGAAATAGTAGTCATAGGTTCTGGGACCCCTCCTCTTCAGTGTCTCGCCGTCCCATCTTATGATTCCTTGACTCTCGAGTATTCTTGCAACTGAATCGATGTCTTCCTTCGATACGTCATGAAAAGGATACGATTTCTTGAATAGTGCCAGAACATCTTCAATCTTGAATGAACTCTCTTCAAGAGCGAGTCCAGCCAAGTGATGAGCCAAGACGTCGAGTGGTTTCATGTGAATGCTGACTGACTCTAGAATGTTCTCCCGAACCCGTTCCAATAGTGCAATCCCTTCTAACTCTTCGTCGAGTTTGTTTGTTATGAGCGCACCGACAGCTCTGCTCCGTGTCTTGTGTCGACTCCTACCGATCCTTTGAATTAGTTTGGTCGATTGCCTGGGCGATCCAATCTGAACGACCAAATTCACGGCTCCGATATCCAAACCAAGCTCAAGAGAGGAAGTGCACACTACGATTCCTGCCTCGCCGCTTCGGAGCATCCCTTCCGTGGTTTCTCTGCTTTCTTTTGACAGAGAACCGTGATGGACTTCTACAGGGATTGAAGGGGATTTTGCTTTTAACACAGCACCCAAGAATTCGGTTTCGTCACGTGTGTTCGTGAAGACAAGTGTGCTCTTGTCTTGTCCGTTTTCAGACGAGATGTAATCGAGTACTTCTTCCGCTAGATTTGCGAGGTTTCCTTCGATGAATTTGATCTTTACATCATAACCCCTTGCTTCTGTATCTGCAATAATTGCGCATCGGCCGTGTTCGCCAACGAGAAACTTCGCTGCCGCTTCCGGATCGCCTACAGTCGCGGAAAGGCCAACTCGCATGAATTCCGGGAATCTAGAAATTCTGGAAAGTCGTTCTAAACTCAGTGAGAGATGAGATCCTCTCTCGTTTCCCAAAAGCTCGTGGAGCTCATCGACAACGATACATTCCAGATGCGACAGATGAGTTTTAAACTTCCTACTGACGAGCAATATTCCAAGTGTTTCTGGGGTGGTTATCAGGACGTCTGGTGGCGTCTGAAGCATCTTCTGTCTTGCGTATGAACTTGTATCGCCGTGTCTCAGTTCGGCTGTTAAGCCCTCTGCTTCTGCGTATGTAATAATCCGTTTGAAAATATCGCGATTGAGAGCCCTAAGCGGAGTGATGTAGATCAGTCGGATGCCCCGCGCGAGTGAAGGTTCTTTTGTCGAAGCGAGTCTTGCGAACATTGAAATTACCGCAGCCTCTGTCTTTCCGGATCCAGTGGGAGCTATTAAGAGAGCGTTTTTACCTCTCACCAATAATTTGTACGATTTACTTTGGATTGGCGTAAGATCAGGCCAACCGATTTGATGATATCTCTGTTCTACATGCTCATCCAGTGAAGCAAAGGAGTCCAAGGACGTTTGCGTATGGAATCTACCGGCAGAGAAGGAAAATGGGAAGATCTAGATAATAACCTTCGTCATTTACGGAAGTCTTGATATGGCCCTATGCAGGAGCTGTTGTCTTTCTCTGCTTCCTCAAGTTGTCATAAACAAAGATGAATATCAGTATGGCCACAACAATGAAGAAGAATGCAACGAGCCCGGCAGCAAAGTTGAACAATGAGGTAACAGTCAGGTAACTCTGCGCAAATCCGAAACCAATAAGGAGCAAAGCAATTTCTAACATTTATCTTCGAGTACCCTTGTCTGTATGTTCCGGTCAGATCAGAAACAGCCCTCAAAAGCTTATCTGACTTGCCAAGGACTTAAGTCGATTTCTCACAGACTTGAAATACGTGTGAATGGCTAAGCTGCAAGGATTAAGACGGACCGAGTTAGAAAAATATCTGACCCTGTGCTAGCAGAAAAGATCAGGATTGCACTGCGTTACCAGCCAGCGGTTAGTTCCTCACGCTATGATAATCTTCCAAAAGCGGCCGTGTGCATGATACTCCGTCCAAAGAACACAAATCAAGGATTGGATATACTCCTTGTCAAGAGAAAGATTTCTGAATCGGACCCTTGGTCCGGCCACATGGCTTTTCCCGGGGGCAGGGCGAAGGAAAATGATGGTGAGCTCCTTAACACGGCGAGACGAGAAGTGATCGAAGAGACAGGTGTGGATATGCGGACAATTGAATTGCTCGGCTCTCTCGAGGATGTTCTGCCTGGAAACAAATCACTCCGCGTCACCCCGTTCGTCGCAATAGCTCCAGAATCAATCAAAGTAATCGTCAATGGAAATGAAATAACAGATTATGTTTGGATCCCACTTGATTTCTTCATGAACAAGAATAACTCCACCCCGATGAACGCAAAAAGATTCGGATTTGATCACATCGTAAAGTCATACAGATACGGAGAATCTTACGTTGTCTGGGGGATGACTCTGAGGATAATTGATGAACTCCTTTCAGTGATATCTCGATGAGTCAATAGTCGATAGATGGTTTTTGTAATTTACCTTAAATAACTTCACGTAAAAAATGGAAAAAGAACTGCAAGTGAACGCGCAGGATGTCCTAGGGGACCTGAATCGACAAGAGATTGAAATAATCACAGAAGAACGCTTGACGAAGTTAATATATGAGATTCCTGCTCCAACAACCTACATCGGGTTTGAACCGAGCAGCGTTTTGCACATTGGCAATTTCAGTAGCTCCATTCCAGTGATCAAGCTTGCAAAACACGGATTTCGTTCGATCATTCTGCTCGCAGATCTGCATGCCCTTGCGAATGACAAAGGCGAGATCGACGAAATTAGAACTGTCGCGAAGTATGATCAGGGTGTTTTCGAGAGAATAGCCTCGAAGATGGGTGTCGGGGGTAAATTCGAGTACAAGCTGGGCACCGAGTTTGAAGATCAGAAATACTTCATTCAGATGCTGCGTCTCGCGAAACTAGTGAACTTTACAGAGGCTGAAAAGAGCATGGACGAGATTAGCAAATCCACTATGTCTAGAATGACTGCTTCGGTGATTTACCCGCTAATGCAAGCCCTTGATATCGGCGCCATGGGAGTCCACGTTGCGGTGGGAGGTTTTGCTCAAAGAAAAGTTCACGTCCTCGCAATAGAGAATCTAAAGAAATTGGGATACCCAACTCCGGTTGCGATCCATAGCGGAGCAATAATCGGAACAGATGGCAAGAGACTCATGAGCAAGTCCTTTGGAAACACGATAAATCTTGACGAGACTCAGGAATCACTCGAAATAAAAATTAGGAAGACATTTTGCTCTCCCGGAGATATTGAAGTGAATCCAATACTCAGCTGGTACAAGACTCTCATACTTCCACTTCTCGATGGTCCATTGCAATTTGGAACACTGAGTATTGCTGACTACAAATCCCTTGAAACAGCTTGGGCGAAGAAAGAAATCAGCCCACAGGAGTTCAAGAAATCTGCAGTTCGAGACTTGGCTGACTTGTTGCTTTAAGTCATAAACAAGTCTGGAGAATACTCGGAAAGTTCCTCAGTCACTTGTTTCAGAAGCTGTCTCGGTGCTTTAGAAGAGGAGTCCAGAACTATCTCGGGTTTTGGGGACTCTTCATAAGACTCATCAATTCCGGGCATCTTTCCCATTCCGCGAATCCTCTTTCCCTGCCTCAATCTAGTAAGTGCTTTCTCATAGAGCTTCTTTCTTACAAAGGAATTGTCTCTCCGTTTGGTTTCGCGTTCGATACAGATTTCAATCGGACATTTCACGAAGATCTCGACGAACCTCGGACACTCTGTCCGGGCCAATTTTCTCCAGACAAGCTTATGTCCAGTACCATCAAGGATAACTGTCACACCGGCATATGAGAGATGACTTGCAATCAAAACAAAACAACGGTACGAAACATCCCTCTCAATATCACTGTAAGTCGGCTTTGGATAGATTTTCTTTCTAATCGCATCCATCGAGATTAGAACACAAGGGTGGGAAACTCTCTTCGCTAGTAGTCTTGCGATGGTGGACTTGCCAGATCCAGGCAAGCCGGTGAACCATATGACGAGTCCTGGTTTCACTCTCAGACGATTCGCACCAGCTTCCTGAGTCTCTCCAGCGTTTGCCTGTCAGGAGCTCCTATCAAATCCAGTTTTGAATCGAAACCAACTCTAACATCGTCAATGTCGCTATTTCTCCCGGAGAGGTCTGCGAACACACATCCAGTCTCACGAGCAATCAAGTACCCTGCTGGCGAGTCAATTGTTCGCGCCCCTCTGGGCTGGGCGAAAATATATGCGTCGGCTGATCCGTCAGCTAAAAGACAAAAACTCAAAGCAGCGCTTCCAAGTATCCTGGGTTTTAAGATCAACTTCAAGCTCAATCGGTGAATCAACCTATCTCGTAGGAAATCGATGTCTCCAGTCTCCACCAGCATGGTCTCAATTCTCTTATTCGGACTGCGTCTCTTCGGCAGTTTTTCTCCATTATGATAAGCTCCGGTTCCCTTTGCTGCAAAGTACTCATCATCTGTCTTAATGCTCATGACTAGACCGTGAGAAACATTGCCGAATGTTCTCTCTTTCTTCGTCGGAATCACACAGAGTGAGAGCGAGAAGAAGGGAATGCCCACTTGGGCATTGTGCGAACCATCCAGCGGGTCGCAGATCACAACTGGTAGCGAGTCTCCATTTCTAACTTGCACTTCTCCGAGTTCCTCTGAGAGAAATACAAATGATTCATTGCC
>JAJYUX010000143.1 GCA_021792315.1 archaeon | reverse complement strand
ACGATCAACGAGAATATCGAACACGAGAGGGGGGTACCCCCGTAGAGGGGGGTCATACTAACTGACTATGAAAATAGCTATGAAAACAACGATTTTCAGGATTTCAGGCCTTTTTCACAGAGTCAGGAAACGATTAGTCTCAAGTTAGTCGTTTTGTGTTTGTGAGATCAAGTGAGGTGAATTTAGCTAAACAGATCGGAGAAAGCGAGAGGAGTCCGGATTCTACTTACCCACGTTTGTGATTGTGTAAGTTGATATCATGCCATAGCGGCTGGATGGGCCCGTTGCGGTGTCGGTCATTGTACTATGATTTTAGATGGCTATTCCGCAAGCTCTACCGGTAACTTGGCGAAAACATGAAAATAGTGCGTTAGCATAACTAGCCCTAAGAGAGCGAAGCAGAAGTTTGGAAGCGGTCTCGATCAAAGTCCAAGGAATAGTTGAGCGTGTAGGTTTTAGGCGGTTTGTCGAGAGAGCCGCTTGGAAGTTCGATTTGTTCGGCTATGTAGAAAATCTGAAAGACGGTTCGGTCAAAGTCTTTGCCCAGGGTTCCAGAAAGTCCCTCGATAGACTCGCGGAGGAGATAAAGAGCGCTCCTCAGCCTATCGTTGTAAGGAAATTAGAGTCCAAACGAGAAAAGACCATTCCTTCGATGAAGTCGTTTCGGATCAAAACTGGACCGCAGGCAATGGAAATGCAAGAAGGTTTTGGCGCCATTGAAACCCAATTCAGCGATTACAGAGATGAATTCAGGGGTTTCGCACGTAGAACAGATGAAAACTTTAACACTCTCACCCAAAAGACGGATGAGAATTTCAAATTGCTGGATACAAAATACGGAGAGATATCAGAAAAGCTTACTCATATCTTGGAAACATTGGAAAAGGAATCAACCGAAACCAGGCGAGAGCTGACGCGCGCAGTGGACAGTCTTGTGGCCGCGGTTGGAAAGAGTTTAACGAACAAAACCGAGTGAATGGCCCAGTCTGGAAACTCGCTCCCAATATGGATCCTTTCTCGTCCCCATGGATAGCATCTATTTCAAAGCATATCTTCTGATCCTGTTGTCAACGAGTTCTTGTAAGAACCGTCTTCGAGCACTACAGTTGTCCGTTTAGGCATCAATATGCATAGATGACTTGTTGACTGAAACCTTTTCAGGACAAGTGCGAATAACTTCTAACCAAGCAATGAGAAGAGAAATTTACCCCTTTCCGACTTATAGTGTTAAAAGACAGATTACAAATGCCAAAACTCGTAATTGAGCTACAAGAAGAGGACTGTTGTGAGTGATGCAGCTCCACTGATTCAGTTGGCACTATCACATCATCTGGAACTTCTGCCACGGTTATACGATGTTATCATACCACAGAGAGTTTTTGATTAGACGCAGCACTATCGTGAACTTCCTGATGCCATAGATATTGCTAAGGCTACTGGGAACTGGTTGATGGTCCGAGCAGCCAAAGATAGGAAGCAAGTCAATAAGCTGCTATCGGAAGAGAAACTGGGAAGCGGAGAGGCTGAAGCAATAGTGCTATTTAAGGAGGCCAAGGCCGATTATCTCCTAACGAGCGACAGGTACGCATCGTTGAAAGCTGCGAAACTCGGCCTGAAGACGATTACCATAGGGAACATCATCAGACTAGCATATGACGTCAATGTCATAATCGCCAAATGAAAACATTCGATCTACTGTCGGAGTGTACAGGCGAAGAGAACATCATGTATTTTGCCATTGAGAGATATTGAGTAACCATCACATGATGATTCAGCAATTGACGAAATGTTGAATGTAAAGTCAAGTTCAATGTTTTCAAAGTCGAGTTACGAGTTGCAGACTGCACGCTTTATGCGACAGAAAACTGGGGAGGGATTTATATGCGATGACAGACAAATCTCTCCTCTATACGGTGTTAGATCGTGAGGAAAAGCTTCAGGGTCGTCATAGAGCAGGACGAGGATGGGATATTCATCGCAAGGGTTCCAGAACTTCCAGGCTGTGTATCTGACGGCAAGACCAAAGACGAAGCACTGAAGAACATCACGGAAGCAATCGAAGGATACATGGAAACCATGCGAGCCGAAGGGTGGCCCTTGCCCAAGGTCGTGGGCGAAGAGACAATAACAGTCGATGTTAAAGCTTGAGCTCGAAGCTGCCAGTTATTTAGGCTACCGATGTAATCAAGGCACTTGCGAAAATAGGCTACGTCTTTGCAAGGCAGAAAGGCAGCCACATCATCCTAGTAAATCGAGAGACCAGAAGGATAGCTGTTATTCCTAGCAGAAAGGAGATCCCAAAGGGAACGTTAAGGGCAATAATTAGAGAAGTGGACTTGACTGTTGAAGAATTTGCAAGGCTACTTTGAATATGTGCTTTCGGCTTTGAAAAATTAAATGGGCCTCGGGTTGGAGAAAATGCAAAAGTATGCCAAGAGTGCCTCAAGGAAGGAAGCTAAAATCTTGGACGGACTAGAAGGATACTACAAAGGAGAGTATTCACTAGGACACATGGCAGAAATGATCAACGTGCCTCTTCGGGCTATCGTCGAGTTCATGCAAAAGTACAAACTCCCCTATTACTCTGATGCAAGCGACGCCGAAGCGGGTCTAAAGAAAATATCCAGGATCCGCTCAACTCGTTGACGGTTCTATGCCGACTTCGGTTTAAGAATGAAACCCTGTCGAGGATCTACGGAGCTAGTTTACGACGAGAGGTGGATTCCTTCCTTCTTTTTGTTTTCTTTGTTCACTCATTTGGGCCAAGAAGTTAAGCGAAGATAATGAAGAGATTACTATGACGGGAGCTTCTTCCTTGCACTGCCCACTCCGAGAATGAACAGGATAGCGGCCACAATGTTCACGAGTGGAAATACAAAGAGTATTGCACTTATTTTGAACATTGACTCGTCATACCTTGTCCCCATCCTCCAGACTCCGAGGATAGCGCCTCCGATCACTCCGACGAGTGCTACAATTCCAGCAACTCCAGCGATAGCTCCACCGACGAGGATATAGAACAATCCCGTTGGTAGCTGCGTGGGAGGAGTGACAGGAGGTTGCAACGGGTTTATCGTAGCAAGGAATGGTATCAGCCCTGCAAATTCAACTATGAACCCTAGAAAAACGAATGGGACTGCAATCAGAGCTAGCAGGGTCAACTTGGATGGTGTTCCAAAGTTGGGTCGATCTACTCCTGATAGGCTCTTGAACCCTAGCCTCAACTCTGCCAGGTAGATCAACTCGGTTGCTATTCCTATCGCTGCCGCAATGGAGACTAGGATTAGAAAGCCGCTGGACAGTAACACTTCAAACGGATT
>JAJYUX010000142.1 GCA_021792315.1 archaeon | reverse complement strand
ACTACGTCTTCATCGCTCTGGTAGTCCTGGTGTTTGCCTGGCTGATTCTCAAACGATCGAAAGTGTCCAAGGCAGAGATCCTGTCATATTCATTCATAGTCATCGCACTATTCTTTGCTCTTTTCGGACGGGGCGTGTACAAGTACTACTTCATAACTTTGACCCCGCTTGGTGCTTTGATCTTTTCTTCGAGGAAGGCAGCAATTGTCTTCGAGGTCTTTAGCATTGCTTTGGTGTTTCTTCCAAGGGAGGTAACTCCCTGGCTCGCAATCTTGCTCATAACTTTGATTCCATCACTTGGAGCCAACCTCGCAGAGGAAGACACCATTGTTTCGCCACCCTCAAGTGGAGCAGTGGAAACTCCAGATTCTGGTAATGGAAGCGGAGCGCCCTAAGTAAATCGGTTTCAGTTCTGAAGGGTTGTGCTTGGCCCAGGCCAGCGAGAAACACTGGTCATATGCGAACACTGACATGACATACGTCATTCTACTTTGAGCAAGAGCAGAATTCACGAACAGTAGTGGCGGACCTTTGGCACAGCTGTGGTTGACTGTCTACAAGACCATTGCAATTTGTAAAGCGCTCTCGCCAGTGTACAAATGTTAAAGAACATTTAAATGTCAAAATTGCGAATATCGAACATCGATGTCTGCCGACAGCTTCGAATTCGTTCTGTCCAGCCAGATCAGGTTCACTATACTCTCTTTCTTATCTAGGAATTCCTGTACACCCACGCAACTTGCGAAGACATTTCAAAAGCATCTTTCTCACATCAGTCGGGCGCTAAAGGAGCTGGAAAACAAGGACCTCGTCATTTGCAGTAGCCCGCTCAACTCCAAGCCACGCGTCTACCAACTGACTAACGACGGAACCGAATTGCTGAAGGAGATTTACAGATACCAGACTCGACTCAACCTGATGTAGATACGTAAGCTGTAAATCAGAACCGCTTTGTCACAGAGCGGACAGGCTAGTTTGACTTTGAGAGGTCAACGCGATCCCGAGTCTGCGAGCTCTAGTCTTAACTGGAGACAATTCGAGGAGCTCTCAGAGCAAGCTTTCAATTCCCTGGGATTTGAAACTCGGATAAACTTTAGGCTGAAAAAACCTACAATGGAAATTGACCTTCTAGCGACAAGGCAAGAACTTGCTTTTGCAGTTGACTGTAAGCACTGGAAGAGAACGGTCGGGTCTGGAGTCATGAAGAAGATCGGGGATCGTCAGATTCTGAGGTCAAAGAGGCTTGTTGGTTTGTTTGGATTGAGCCGCGTGATCCCGACAATTTTGACTTGGCATGACGAGCTAATTGGCGTACTCGACAACGGAGTACCTGTGGTTCCGATTCACAGACTGACAGACTTTATGATGAATTGGGAAACATCAGATAGGATTCTCGTTCTTTCGAAATGATCGCATAGAGAAGGCTCCAAGCACGGCAACTCTTTTGTACTTTCACGACCCAAAAAGGATCTGACGGCAATGAGGATTCAGAGTTACACTGACCTATCCTAAGATATGGGGAGAAGGCATTTGACCGAGTCGTCACGTATTTCCTGCAAGTGTTAGCTTCATCATACCTGCTCGTTTTAAATGTAAGCGAATTGCTCAGATGATGAAACAAGAAAAACTCTCCTCGGTTTGCCCCCGTCGCTGATTTGAAATCAGTGGTTCTTTGCGATCAGGTGGAATTCGCAATATCGATCGCCTTTTGAAAGACACTTGACCTCCGAGCATTGGAATTCACCCTTCATTATCAGTCGCGCTGCTCCGACAATCATCCCGCGTATTATGTGGCATTCTGCCTGCCCGGTTTTTCCCGCAGCGTCAGCAAAGAAACTGTCCTCCAATCTCACCATTGGCTCACCCTTCAAACCCGATACCACAAGCTTGAGCAAAGGTGTGTGAAACCTTCCCATTCCTGTGTAGTTTCCACGTTTAGTGAATCGCTTGTACACTTCGAGATTGGAAACGCCCATCTCCGATATCTTTCTGCCCATAAGCTCGCCATACCCGAGTCCCATGGAATAGAGAATCATTACAGCACCAGTGTCGAATCTTTCGAAAAGCTTGTCTCGCAAGCCTTTGTAAAAGTCAGTATCCAGTGCAAGCATACGAATGTTCAGGAAACTGTCTTGAAGTCGCATTGTCTTTGGATCGTAACGAATCATTTCATTGATTGGTTTTGAGACAAGATCCTCGCTCACTTCGGGCCTCTCCTTCCCTTCTTGATGCGCTGATCTGTTGTTTGTTCTTTCAATGCATTTGTGCATTCAGTTTCTGGGATCCATAGTCGAACTCAGTGTGGTTTTACCGCAACGGGCATCGAATCTTGAAGATAGGCGAAAAGGCTCCTTGACTCAATCCCTGAGATGATAAGGGTGATCTTGAGCGAATATCTGTCAAGAGCTTGATCAGTCTCTTTCTAAGTCAACTTCTTTTGAAGTTGCCTTTGATAGATCGCATTCCAGTGGCTTGCCAAAGTTTGGAACCGTGAGCACAAATACCTTTGACTCTTGAATTGTATCATTATCTTTTGTTTTTGCTTTGAAATAAATCTCCAATCTAACTTCTAGATCTTTTGATCTTTGATGAGGATTTCTTGCGTATGGGAAGTCATGGTCTTGTTCAAAGGTTCTAGATTCTGACAAATGTTTGCCACGCCGAACAATTACTCCTTTGAACTCGTTCGGGTTGCGGAACATTATTATCAAAGGATAGGTGAATTGTTCCTCGCTCAGATTCTTCTTGCTTGGAAATAGATCGGTAGAAACCCTGGGTGGGATTCCAGATTTCGCATTGAGTGTTTCCCACTGTTCAAGAAAAAATGACGAATCATCCATCAGGTCTGCTGATTGTTGATGTGGCAAATTAGGGAGCTCGCCAACTTGTGTTCGTGGTGGAAGAACCCAAAATGGCCCGGCACTCTTGATAACTGTCTCACAATCAAAAGCGGCTGAACGGCCTTCGTTCAGTACAAGTATGCTGAAGTTAAGATAACCATTTGAGGAATGAAGTAATGGACTTATCCGAATCTTCGGTTTTGCGAAAGCACTGAGAAAAAAGGCAAGACCTCGACTAAAACGACTACTAGAATTACGAGTTCTACGAATCCTTGCCACTGATTCAATATGTTCAGGAGTCCCGCTAACGTCAACATAGCTATTACTTTGAAACTTCCATGATTTAAGCGAGGCCTCTCTAGTGCCTTCTGATTGTGGAGAAACCCAAGCCATTTTGGGTTTCCCTCACTAGCAACGCACAAGAATTTGCCAGCTGACGAAACTTGACACGAACCATTTTCGTGCCCAGCTGACAAATTCTTGA
>JAJYUX010000141.1 GCA_021792315.1 archaeon | reverse complement strand
CAACCTCAGATACCACTATAAGACACATGTCAGACGCACAATCTCGGGCTACTACCTCAGAGTACTGCCTTCCGACTCGGGCAAGCTATATTCCAGTGTTTTATTTTTAGTTGAACTCCAAAATGAAAAGTCTCTAAACGAGGCACGCTCTGTCGCCCTCCGCATTCCTTTCACTCAGAAAGTCTGGAAGACTGAGCGAAATTATTGCTGGCTGACCCAGTGTCCTGGAGAGTACACCAGCGGAATGCTACGCTATATCAATAACAAGTTCACGAAGATTCCAGGAAAACTCAAGGTGTCGTTCATCGATCCAACTACTGAATATTTCGGAGCTATTCCTCATACCCTGTTCGACGAAGACAAGGGCATGTGGAAATACGAACCAAAGTCAGCTCTGCAGATAATCAAGAAACAGTAGCAAGTGTAAAAAGACCAATTCATTTTTAACAACCATTCCAGATTTTTTTTTGGAACAGTTCCTCAAAGCGAGTACAAAATGGCGAAAGGAGAAGTAATAATACTTGGTTGCGGTCTAATCGGCACATCCATCGCTCTCGATTTTCTTACACTGAGCACGCTTTCCAAGGTTACCGTGGTAGATGTCAGTGACGAGAGACTGAGGGCACTCGAGCAACGAGCTTCAAAGCTTTCTGGACTCGATCCGATAAGCGGAAGCAACGCAAGACTTGCTGAAAAACTACATATGGTAAATCTCGATATTGTGAAGAAGAGGGATGAACTCCTAAAGCTATTTCAGAATGTCGATCTGGGCATAGGCGCGCTACCATATGGAATAGCGGACGAAGCCGTTCAATCTGCCGTCGAGGCCGGCATTAGTTTCGTCGATCTCATTTACTCTTGGCATTACGAAAGATCGTCGTCCATTGATGCCAAAGCGAAGCAGAAAGGAATTACAATTGTTCCTGCCTGTGGACTTGCTCCCGGATTGACTAACATACTTGCGAAATATGCCGCAGACCAAATGGAAGACATTGATGCCATCAGAATAAACGTGGGCGGAATTCCCGAAGTCCCGAAGCAACCCATGAATTACAAGATAGTATTCGCTGTTGAAAGCGTCTTGGAGGAATATACCCGAGATGCTCTAGTGGTTCGAGACGGCAAGAAAATGACAGTCCCAGCAATGTCCGAATTGGACGAACTTGCATTCGAAGACCTTCCTGAACAGAAGTTTGAGTCTTTCATAACCGACGGCTTGTCAACCTTGCCCGAGACTGTCAAGAAGGTGAAGTTGATGGAAGAAAAGACGATTCGCTGGAAGGGGCACGCGGACCAAGTTAAGCTATTGATGGATCTTGGATTCTTCTCGGAGCGTCCTGTGAATCTAAAGACAACTGGCGCGCGGGTCTCACCGAAGGGACTTCTCACAACGCTCCTCGACAAGAAGCTCGCAATGCACCAAGGTGACAAAGATATGACTCTCTTGCGTGTCGAGGTCAAGGGGAGAAAGAAGAAAGGAGATCGTGTGACAAGAATTCACAAGTACGAAATGATCGATCACTTTGACAGCGATACCCAGACAACATCGATGGCGAGAACGACTGCATTTCCTTGTTCCACAGTTGGGCAGATGATACTTGAAGGAAAGATTACGGAAAGAGGGTTTATACCGCCAGAGCTCGCGATCAAGGACGACCGATTTGACGACTTTATTTCCAGACTGGAACGCAAGGGCCTCAGCATCAGAGAAAGGGAATATCTGGCAGATTCTGAGTAACCTTGCATACTCACGAGACAATAGTATCAGTACTCAAAACCGAAGAGAGAGCTGTAATTCCGACTACATTTGTTCATCTCGCACCAGATAAGATTGTGCTAGAAGCGAAAATAGACATTCTATTCGGGCTCTTTCACATAATGTGGAAGGATATGCCAAGACCAAGATGCTATAGAGTGAAACTTTCAGAGTTGGTGAATGGAAAGGGACTATATTTGGGGTGCTTTCTCCAATACGCGACTAAAGTGCTGAAATGCTGAAAGCGCTCTATGATTACTAGCTCCAAAATGTATCTGTTTTGAATCAATGTGATGTTTTAGGGCGCTTGTTTTCCACGATCCTATCTTCTACTAATTTGAGCACTCTTACTCATCTGCGAAAGAACCGACCGATTCTCCCGAGAATATTGTGAGCGAAAACGAGAGCACAATAATTATATCAGGTTCGAGTCAAGTCGTTTCGTACTGACTTGCCTCGGTAGCTCAGCCTGGCCAGAGCGAAAACCAAGCTTTGATCAGCTTCGTTACTCAATTGCCTTGTAAGCAATAGGTCGCGGGATCAAATCCCGCCCGAGGCTTCTTTACTATTGGCATAGATCTAGAATGTCTGATCGTACATCTGTAGCGAGGACGGAAAGATCTAGCGAGCACGATTTGGATCTTGTGACCTGAACATGCGATGCGATGGTGTTGAACAGTCGGGAGAAGAGCTACAGATAGACTCCATCGGTCTCGTGTGGAAACCAGATCATATGTAAGAGGAACAAGACGCGAGTGGACTTTCGCCAAGTGGTTCTCCCTGAATAAGTCTTCAAATTCTAGAACTTTCTTGATCTTTCAGTCAGGCGACCATATGCTACCTCGCTTCAGAGCATAACTGAATACAACCGCAGCATTTCTCAGTTGAAGCAAGACAAGAGATTGGGCACACGAGTCGCTTGAGCGACAATCTCAGAATGAGGCCTGGGTGAATACACCGTCGTCTATTAGCTTCCTGACTACCTCCGAGAATCTCTTATCCAGTTCCTTCTGGTCATGGACTTTGTCAATGCAGCAGTTCATCGGCCATATTGATTTCTCATAGATTGTCTTGAAGACTTCGGTCTTTAGATATGGTAACCAGTTCATGAATTTAGCTGTTGTTCTGAACTTTCGTAGTTGTTCGACATCTATTGTTGCTGCGACAAATGTATTTCCGGTTTCTGTTGTTGATGCGGCAACTCTGCCTTTGTAATCGATAATGTGAGATCTCCCTCCTAAGAAGAACCCTTGTCCTCCGGCTTCATCGGAAAAATGCCTCGCATTGTTCGGTCCAATTACGTACATGTTGTTAAACATAGCATGAGACCTATTTTGTAACTCGAAAGTACCGTCAGCAACC
The DNA here is from genome assembly GCA_021792315.1 of archaeon. Next base: position 218 of record JAJYUX010000141.1, on the reverse strand, counting down.
CAAGGTTCTGGGTACGAAGGTCTATAGAATACTTCGGCCCCGTTCAGGGCAAATCCTCTTGCAACTTCTGGGAAGCTGCCGTCCATGCAACATGTAGTGGCAAGATTTCCTATCTCTGTTTTCGCTACAGGGAAGAAAGCATCTATTTTGCCGCCAAACACTTTCGTCCATTCGTCATAAACATCATGGGGAGTGCAAGATAGTTCCCTCACCCACAT
>JAJYUX010000031.1:15960-16649 GCA_021792315.1 archaeon | reverse complement strand
ATATGAGCGATTGAGAGAAATGGAGCTCACGGATTATTTCAACAGACTTGCTGACCACGCAAAGAAGGCATTCCTGGAATCCTATCAAGTCAAGGGTCTAATAGTTGGTGGACCTGGGCCGACAAAGGACGAATTTGTGAAGGACAAGTATCTCGATTATCGACTTCAGAATCTCATTGTAGGCATCTTGGACTCAGGGTACGCTGGCAGGGAAGGGGTCAGAGAGACGATCGAGAAATCCGGCAAGCTTCTTGAGAATGTCAGGGTTGTCGAAGAGAAGAAACTGGTTCAGCGTTTCTTCCGTGAAATTAACTCTGACACCGGACTTGCAATTTACGGAGTCAAAGACATCCTAGCCGCCCTAAAGAAGGCAGCCGTGGACACAATTCTAATCAATGATGATGTTGAAACGCTCTATTTGAAGATGAGCTGTGACAAGTGCCAGAACATTGTCGAGAAGTATGTTCTTAGAGCCCAGGTCGTGAACGAGAAGCAGAGTATGCTTGTCTGTCCAAAATGCGGTTCTAGTGAAGTAGAAATTACTGAGAGAGATATTGTGGATTTTCTCGCGGATGCGGCTTTAGACTCTGGAGCAAATGTTGAAGTAATTTCTTCCAAAACTGAAGATGGCAAGAAATCTTGAGTGGGTGAGGTAAAAACATCTTGAGTCTCTGCTTTTATATGTTGAC
>JAJYUX010000031.1:0-15950 GCA_021792315.1 archaeon | reverse complement strand
ACTCAAGATGGAGCGATGCTCAAAAACTTTGGCGGAATTTCCGCTATATTGAGATACAGGGTTTGAAATGTCACAATCCGAAAAGCCCAATCCGATGGGAGACATGAAATCTTGGGACAAGTCCATTGAAACTATAATCTTTCAAAAGTGGGAGAGAGAAGGTATTGGTAGATTCGATCCCAATTCCAAGAAACCCCTTTTCATAATTGATACACCACCCCCATATCCATCGGGTCGGCCATGGCACGTCGGAGGTGCCTCTCACTATGCCGAGATTGACATGATAGCCCGTTCAGCAAGGATGCGTGGATTCGAAGTACATTTTCCCATAGGTCTTGACAGGAATGGACTGCCTGTCGAGCTTTATACAGAGAAGAAGTACGGAGTCAGTATCAAAACCACGCCGAGGGAAAAGTTCATCGATCTTTGTAGAATCGCTCTCGACGATCTTGAGCAAGAGATGCTTCAAACATTCAAATTGATGGGACTATCAGGAAATTACGACCAGAAATACAGAACTGACGACGTCACATACAGAGCTCTCACGCAAGCTACCTTCATTTCTCAGTGGAAGGCCGGTAGAGTCTACGAAGGGACTCGCCCGAGCAATTACTGCATAGATTGTGGAACAACGATAGCAGATGCCGAGATAGTGTACGACGAGCTTCCGACCAAACTTGTATACTTCAAGTTCAAACTAAAGGACGAAACTGGGACTATTCCGATTGCCAGTACTCGGGCCGAATTGATTTGTACTTGTCAGGCAGTGATCGTCAATCCAGAGGATGAGCGATACAAGAGTCTGATTGGGAAGACTGCCCTAATTCCATATTACAATCGCGAAGTCCCAATTATAGGACACAACTCTGCCAAACAGGAATTCGGAACAGGCGCGGTCATGGTCTGTTCTTATGGAGATTACCATGATGTTCAGCTGTTCCGGGAGCTTAACCTCAAAGAGATTATAGCTATTGCGGATAATGGGAGAATGCTTCCGGTAGCGGGCAAAGAGCTCGATGGACTTCGTATAAAGCAAGCCCGAAATGCCATGATTGAGTCGCTACAACGGGAGGGAATCCTGGACAAGATTGATGCAATCAATCACAGGACACCATTGTGCGAGCGAAGCAAGACACCGATAGAAATAATCCCGATGGACGAGTATTACCTCAAAGTTGTTGATGTTAAACCCGAGTTGGAAGCTATCGCAAAGAAATTGCATTTCCATCCGGAGATGCACAGAAGCATTCTCTTGAATTGGATCGAGGTTGCCCTAGATTGGCCAATCTCGAGGAGAAGGTTCTACGGCACCGAAGTCCCAGTGTGGTATTGCGACAAATGCAAGGCACCCTACATTCCGCCACCCGGCAAGTACTACCAACCGTGGAAGGAGCCACCACCGTCTGAAGCGAAGTGTGTTTGCGGATCGACAGAGTTCAAAGGAGATCACAGGACTTTCGATACTTGGATGGATTCAAGCGTCAGCGCATTGTACATTAGCAAATACGGGCGCGATTCAATCTTTCACTCCAAGACTTATCCAGCAACCATAAGGCCACAGGGCAAGGACATTATCAGAACCTGGCTTCACTATAGCATTCTCCGTTGCTCCCAGATCACCGGCCGAGTTCCGTGGGATCATGTTTGGGTTACCGGGTGGGGATTGGACGAAAAGGGTGAGAGGATGAGCAAAAGCAAAGGCAATGTCATTGATCCAATCTTGATGCTAAATCGGTACGGCGCCGAAAATTTCAGGATTTGGATTGCTTCAGAAGTGTCAATAGGATCTGATTACACCTGCTCTGAGCAGAAGATAATGAGCCCTGGTAAGTTTCTCACAAAACTAGTAAACATTTCGAGATTCATAGCTGGTTTTGAGGTTCCGATCAAGACGCCTGATTACAGCAAGATTTGCAGTAGTGATAGATGGATCCTCGCCGAACTTAGTAAACTCATTGAAGAATGTCTTGCGGGTTACGAAGACTACAACTTCTTCATCCCCGCGAACAAGATCAGAGATTTTACTTGGAATATTTTCGCTGCGCACTATGTGGAATTGGCAAAGGGTAGAGCTTATGGGGCTGGCTTCACTGAAGAAGAGATAACTTCTGCTCGATTTACCCTGCGTGAATGTCTTCGGACAATTATTCTTCTTTTAGCGCCAATAGCTCCATTCATCACTGAAGCAATCTGGCTGAGAATCTTTTCGAGCAATAGTATTCACAAGCAGCTCTTTCCAGACACCAAATCATGGAACCTAGACTATTTGAAATTTGAGAAAGATATTCTGGATTTCAACAGCCAGATTTGGAACGAGAAAAAATCCAAGGGATTGTCACTGAAGGAGCCGCTTGAAGTACCAATACCGATCAACTTAGAGATCTTTTCCAGTGATCTGAAAGCAATGCACAATCTGACTAGTGGTTGAAGTTCCCTAGCCAGAAAGAGCGGATGTAACTATAAGCACGATCCTGAGTCTCTTCAGGGCCCAATGCGAGGATCAGGTTAGTCCTAACTACTTCAATTTCGAACACGCCAGCTGGCCCGAATTCGCAATCTTTCAGGGGTTCCGAATTGACTTTTTCAAGAAGCTTCATCACATCTTTGGTATTGAAAGAGGCAAGGGTGACGTGAGGAACGTATGCTTCTACGTCGTACTTGCTGGAGTCTACTTTACCTTTGAGCTCCTCTGATATCCGTTCGTTTATTGCCCTGAACTTGCCGCCATCCTCTACTCGCGCATAGATTCCTGTTGGGAAGACTCCCAAACCGCAAAGATGAATCTCGAAAGAATCAAACTCAGAGACTATCTTCTCAATCTGAGCGAGCGTCCGTTCATATCCGTCGCGATCCACTTCCTCACCAAGATATCCAAGACCCTTCACTGGGATGTGGAAGTTTCCAGGGGTCGGATAGAGTTGACGTGGGTCGAGGGTCTTCAGCTGTTTTTGAACTGTCGTGAGTGACCTCCACAGTCTTGGCGGAACCCTGTATATCAGCCCCGCGTAGACAGTTTCGCCCGAATTGAGGAATTGGCCCCAGTATTCGCTAACGGGCGTGACTTCCAGTACTCCCACTCCCGAGTATCAGAAGATGAAATCGAATAAAACGATTCCGCCGAGACTCTACTTCTCTAGCGGTTTCTCGCCAAGCAACTTTGTTTTTGGAATTGTCATCTGAGCCTTCTCTTGCTTCGATACCATTTCGTATTCAAGAGTACAATCACAGTTCAGATTGCCCGACTTTTTGATCTCGTTCGCAAGTTCTGCAATTGATGCGTAGCTTATCTTCATAGTAAAATTCTTGAACTCAGTACCCGATTCCTTTTCTGATGGAGTTCCCCCAACCTTTGCTGCCACGACTGAAGCTATAGATTCTGTGTACTTCTTATCCAGTTTGTGTGCCTTCATGTACACCACCAACCCCTTTTCTGACGAAACATTCGGGCCGTACCAGAATACAGTAACGTGAGGGTCATCCAAAGCAGCGCTTCCGGGTGCGCTCGCAGTTATTGCCCAGAAAGAAACTTTGTGAATGTCAATGTTAGACTTTGCCACCTCTTCGGGCGAAAGTTGATTGTATACTAAAACCTTGTACATATCAGGCTCCTCTCCAAAATGACTCATTGTTCTCTTTCGAAACCCATTTGTTTGCAAGTTTATTTGAGCATTGTCTTTCAGATTCAGAATAAGAAATATAGCGGTTGATGAAGAGTTCTCGCAAGAATATGACTGAACTGTTGTATCTTGAAGATCATTATCTCAAGGAGTTTGACTCCAAGATATCTGAAGTACCCGATCCAAAGTCTCTGATTCTTGAAAAAACAGCATTCTATCCCAGAGGCGGCGGTCAGCCTTCAGATCTGGGCTCGATCGTCTTTGCTGATGGATCCAGCCATAATGTTGTCGAATCCTCGAAGACAGAGCGTGTTGTTGTTCACACTCTCGAGAGTCCGATTTCGACTCCCGATATCGCCAGCCTGATGGGAAGCAATATTCATGGGTCAATAGACTGGCCGCTTCGGTACGCTCACATGCGATACCACACGGCGCTACATGTATTGTCTGGTGTAGTCTTTCAGAAATTTGCGTCCAAAATAACGGGAGGGCAGATATACCCCGATCGTGCAAGGCTTGATTTCAGTTTGGACGATCTTTCAAAAGATCGACTGGCAACGATTGAGTCTGAAGTGAACCGAATTGTAAATGACAACCACGAGGTGCGGACGTACTGGCTAACGACAGAGGAGGCTCTACAGAAGAAAGAGATGTACAAGCTCTCGGCTGACCTGCTACCAAAAGGACTTCAGAAACTCCGTATAGTCGAAATAGTTGGATTCGATGCCCAACTGGATGGCGGCACTCACGTAGCAAAAACATCAGAAATCGGTGAGATTAGAATTTCAAAGACTCAGAACAAGGGAAAGGACAACAAACGGATTGAAATTGTCCTACCCTAGGCAGGTCAACGCCTAATTTTCAAGTTCGGCACTACTGACAGCTTCTTTCTGATGATTCGCTCATATTTCGGGTTCACTTCGTATCCAAATGAATTTCTCCCGAGTCTGTGAGCCGCAAGCGTCGTGGTTCCAGACCCGAGGAACGGATCTAGCACCAAGTCTATCTTCCTATTAGCAGCCAATTTTATGCAAATCTCCGGTAGCTCTATTGGGAAAATTGCATCGTGTAGCTTCTGCGAGTGACGCTGCACAGTCTCATAATTAATATGCCACACATCCCCTCTGCATCTCACATCCTTTTTTGCCACTTTCCATCTGCCAATGTTTGACTTATCCTTATAGGGCACGCCGATCGCGAGTCGATGTAATTTGTAATTTGTTGTTTTGGAGAATATGAAGATGTACTCAAACAAATGATTGAGGTGTTTGTTTCCCTGAACAGGAGAATGATGCCCCTTCACCCAGATGACCGACTGGACCAGATTAAATCCGCATGCGCAGATATCTGAGGCGATATCGTGCGATTTGAATTGGTTATCGAAGGAGTTTCCAATATTCACAAACAAAAGACCGGAGTTCGAAAGTTTCTTTCTGACTTCATTCCAGACTTGTATCAGATAATTTCTGTATTCTTCATATGTCGAGTACTGAGTTTCGTATTTCTTCTTCCGAAAATATGGAGGTGAAGTTACACAGACGCGAACCGAGCCGTTTCCAACAATTTTCATCTTCCGGCTATCTCCGATCACCACTATGTGTTTGGATTTGACAGTATTCGACTTGATCAAGTGCGTCGGCATCTCCGGAGCGGAGCAAAATAGCATAACTGCCTTTTGGAGATGCACATTGGAGAACCGGAATACTGGTCACTCAAAGAAACCAAATTCCTTAAGAGGCGAACCTGGATCTGTTCTCCGATCTCGCAAAGAGATAGCGCGTGGTCAATACCATCTTCGTTGCGCTATAAAAACCCCGGAGCAAATGGTACAGTGCTAAAGTTAGTAACCTCGAAAGTAACCCGAAGAATTCTCAGAGCACGCTCGCAGAGACTTGCTTTGATTGGTATGTTTGTGACAATATACGTAGTGCTGGTCGAGATCCTTCCGTTCATTAGTTATGGACAGGTCAATGTAAGAGTGGCTGACATGCTTTACGGCCTCGCACCGTTTTTTCCGGTCGAAATAATGTTCGCGGCCCCTCTTGCAACTTTCATCTCCGATATTACCTCTCCCTTCGGATTTTACGACTTCGTCGGCTCAACTTGTTTCATTGCCGTCGCCATGTTTGCCTGCGTCCAGGTTCAGAGAAGATTATCGATACTCTCGGGATTCATTGTCTTCGATGTTATTCTTTCAAGCTGGCTCAGCTGGCTCGTTTGGTGGGTCGGAACTGGCGGCCGAATTCCCCTTTGGTCAATAGCAGCAACCGTTTTTGTGGGGAATGCAATAGCAGGCATAATTCTACCATTCTCACTTTACAAGGTGATGAAAAGCAGAGTCAGAATTGGATTGGCTGCTCCATTGGCGAATGAAAAAGAAGTGGTTGAGAACGCGTAGAGCAGTGTGTATCATTTCAGGTGGACTTGACAGCTCGGGTGTCGCTGCTTTTTGGAAGTCCAAAGGATATTCACTCAATCTTCTGACATTTGATTATGGTCAGAGAGCGAAGAAGGAAATTTCACGCGCCAAGGAAATTGGAAGATTCCTTGGTGTTGAGAGCCACAAATTCGTAGATATCTCATTCATGAAAGATCTGTATGGATCAACAAATGTGCTTACTGATAGTTCAAAGAAGATTCCCTCGCATTTCCAGAGTAACATCATTGTTCCGATACGAAATGCGATTTTTCTCACGATTGCTACCGCTAACGCGTTTTCCATCGGCGCCGAAATACTCGCGTACGGCGCTCACCTGACTGATCAGCCATATCCCGATTGCAGACCCGATTTTGCAAGAAGTCTTGAACGAACATTGAATCTTGGAGATGCAGATGCGATCAAATTGAAGAAGCATCCGCCGATAGAACTCTGGAGCCCGGCTATTGCAGGGCAAAAGAAGGAAGAGTTATTGAAGATTTCACACGAGCTTATGGGAGATCATGTATTTCGCACTTGGAGCTGTTATCTAAATGGGAAGTATCAATGTGGCATGTGCGAATCTTGTCGCAATAGAAAGATAGCATTCAAGTCGATCGGAATATACGATAAGACAGAGTATTCATAGTATTCAGTCACTCATTGGAAAACAATTATAGCCAATTTTCCGAGTGCACTTTACATTCGCGGGGGTCGCCCAGCCTGGTCAACGGCGCGAGGCTCAGGTTTTCATTTCGGAAAGAGATGAGATACCTCGTCCTTTAGAGGTTCGTGGGTTCAAATCCCACCCCCCGCACTCATTTACTAGTAAAACCCCCGATTGCCAAATTGATGGGGCCGGCCGTATGCTTCCACGCCTAAATGGTGGGTTCAATTTCTTCCTGACCGCACAAAGCATCTCAATCGCTCTTTGTCTTCTTTCAATTTCTATGAAAAACCACACAATCCGCCGACTCTTTTCGAAACAGCGGCGCCTGTTGAAACAAGAATGAGCTTTTCCACGACACCTGGATGTCCAAGCACCGCGCATCTACCCATTGACAGCGTTCGACGACGATTCCGCGACTCGTATTCAGCTTGCAGCGCGGGCCTCTATCTTTGCCATGCCGCTCTACTCCAATTCGGCGGTCTTCTCTTCCATTGTCAATTCGCCCAGCTTCAGAAGGGAAATAATTTGTGACAGGGCAGCTGTTGCTTCAATTCTCCTTTCAGGGAGCTGAGATATCTTATCCTTTTTTGCAATAAATTCCGCCTCACTTTGCTGAAAATTGCGAAGCTTCTCCACTAGAACGTTTAGCTCGTTGTTGAAATCCTTTGCATAGAGTTGCGATATACTTTGAAGCTCGTGCAGGTTTTTTTCGATTTCCACAATTCTTGATTGCAAAATTTCAATTGTGTTTTTGGCCGAGTCTATCGAGGAATTTTTCGAATTTGAAAGCAATTTTCTGAAGACAGACCGTTTTTTCTTTGCCTTGTTAAGGTCATCAACGGCTTGCGCGATCTTTTTCTTTAGTTCCACTTCTTCCGTTCTGAGACGCTCGGCCGTGGAAGAGATCTTAAGCCGATTCTCTCTATTTCCGCTGTCTTCCTGCATATACTCGGACATGTGACTCGTCACTGATTCGATTTCAGTCTCCAAGTTTTGAATTTCCCAGTCCAAGTCCGCTGTGTCAGCCGGTTTCACAAGATCTTCAGTGAGTATCCCCCTAGCATCAAAATAGACCTTTGGAAGGTTCTTTGGGCCGGCCTTCTCTTCGAAATCATCCAAAAGCAAATTGAAACTTGTCATCCAGTTGTGAAAGGTGTATCCGCCTAGTTCGACTGAGAATACTTGATGTCCGAGCTTGTCGAGCGCGACAATTACACGTGATTTTAGCTGTTCGAAATCAAGATGTTGCTCCTCTGTGAATTTCAACTTGTGTTTGTGAAATTCTTGCCTTTTCTTCTGATCCTTCCTCTGGGCCACCTTGCGTTCACGAAATTCTTGCTTTCTCTTACGGCCCTTCCTTTGGGAACTTTTTCCTCCAAAGGAGCGCCCTGAACTGGTAGAGAAGCTCATTAAAAACTCGCTGCAACTAATGCAAATTTAAGAATTGCATAAGAGATTGGCAATTGCCATGGATGTGACCCGTGCAGAAGACGATTCCGCGTAGACGAATTAGGCGTAATCATTCGCGAACAAGGCAAGACAAGCTATTGGGTTGCCGCTAGAAAGAAACTGGACTGGACGACAATGAAAGTCGTGCTCGAGTGAATTCAAATCTATACGGACATGTTTCCGTATGACATGATTCATTGATTTATTTTCTTCGAATCCTATGGTGCAATTCCTTCACAGATAGATGTTGACCCATCGAGCAGTCCGGTACTGTTCGTTCTAAGAGCTTCACCCCAAGTTACACCCACTGTAAGATTCCCAGTTCCGCCATCCGTTTTCTGAGCAGTCACACACTCCATAGACTCCCCGTTCAAATTGTAGTCAGGAGCAAGTGTTGTGAAGTTTCCGTGACCCGCTGCACACTCTGTGTATGCTACGTATTGTGCTGACTGACTCCAAGCGTTGTAGCTTGTTATGGTTGCAGTCCAACTTCCGGAATAGTTCACCTGAATGTACCACCCTCCCCCGTTCGGATTCGGATGTGTATACGTTGATGCGATGCCCGAACAGGATGAATTTGACAAGTATGAAGTGCTTGTGATGGTTGCGAGTGAGGGTGTGTTGACTGAACTGGAAGTAATTGAAGTAGCGATTGTGCCGTTTTGTATTTCGTCCAACTCTTGAAAGGAGGCAAACAATCCAGTCGAATTTGTGAACCAATAAACCAAAAGGCTGGCACGCAGGTAATTGATCGTTGTGTTGAATTGGTTCTGCCGATTCTCAAAGTTCGGGATTGTCCAGCTATTTTGAGTTTCGCGCGGCAGTCCGTAATTTATGTCGCAGGGTGGACTCCAGAGAAAGAAGATATTGGCTATCGTTTTGTCAGGGCTGTAACGTTAAAGGCGAAGACAAACCCCGTAAACATTGTCGAAGTTCCGTTTGACTGAGGAGTGTCGTAACCGGTTCCGTTATTCACCAAATCTACAGTGAAATTGCCGAGGACAAACTGGTAAGGGATGTCATTGAACAGAAACACCTCGCCTTTGGTATCTACTAGTTGATACTCGGCTGAAACAGTGGACACTGAAGTTGTATCGGGGCCCGCTGAACTAGAAGTTGTTGTTAGATCATTAGTGTTGAGTGTACTGCTGAAATATATACCAAAACCCCCGACAATGATTACCGCTGACATGATGACCGCCGCGACTCCAAGTGAAACCGCTCTGTTAGCTTTTGCCAATCCTAGACAGATCTACATTACGCGCGATTTATTTGAAACCACTCCATAGTATTCGTGTTCTAATAAATAGAACGTATGAAAATCCTCTAGTCCGTCCATGACATCGCTAATCCCAGTGGATTGTGTCTCAGTAAGGATCGGACAAAAGTATTTACGAAGACAAGCACCTCGAATATTGAGAGACTCTTCTATTGACAAAAGCATCCACATCTGGCGATGGAGGAACATGCGTGACGTTTGTCATAGGACTGGAAGACGCCGTTCATTCCGACAATTTGAAGACTAATAATCTGAGAATCGTATTCATATTGCAGAGAATTCCCAGAGAATCCAGTCTTCGCAGACATCAAGCCAAGATTCTCAGATGATCTCTCAGAAGATCCAGAAGGTCACATGTGTAAACAGACCTGTCGCTAAGTGGAGCAAGAATTGGTTTGATGAATAATGTCGCTCGCGCTATTCATCGTTAGCAAGTGAAGATGCAAGAAACTAGAAGCGATGAGCCGAAAGTCCAGTCTCATTTCACAGGCCGGAGAGATTGCCAGATTCCTAGCACGTTGCCTTCGGTGTCCTTGACATATGCTACGTATCCGATATTGCCGAACTTTTCCTTCTTCCTCACTAACGTTCCTCCTGAACTAATGACCTTTTGTACAGCGTTGTCTGCGTCAGGCACCGTAATCGTAATGGAAGTCACACTCGCATAGTCTGAATTTCTCTTGAGGATCCCGCCATTTGTTCCTCCAATGGGTTGCCTGTTCTCGTCTGTTTCCACGCTGTCGGCCATAGCGTACTCCATACCGAGAACATCTTGGATCTTCCATCCGAAAACAGAACTGTAGAATTTCTTGACGCGAGCCAAGTCGTCTGCAGGTATCTCGAAATGTTGAACTTTGTCCATGCTCCCTGAGTTCACTTTGTGATTCATTAACTTTGTTGAGCTTGAAGGTACTGGCGTTAGGAACTTTGCTATATCCATTTCCGACTAATTGACTCCATGTCAGATGGGTCGGAGTTCTAAACGTTTGAATTCGATATTTGCTAGTAAATTCGTGCTCAAATCCCACCCCCCGCACTTGTTTACTAGAACAAATAGATGAAATCACATCACTGTGTACGGAATTCAAACCAATGATGGGTTTAAGAATCTTCGGAGCTTAATTCCCGACAAGCGCACCCTTCAATCTTTTAGGAACGCAGATCATTGAGTCGAAGTCGGTTCGGGCCCGGTGAGGCTAGCTACCATTTGTTGTCAGGCATTGTCGGCTAGTAGAAAACTCGGCCGACAAGGATTTCTAGGAATCAGAACAACATCGTAGCAAGAGAACAAGAAGCTCATCGCTCATCAAGAGGATGGTACAGGCACCTACTGGAAGAAGATCAGCAGATTAGGCGGTGGTACGACAATGTCTCTAGGGGTTCCCAAGTGACAACCGATGTCTACATCAGAAAACTCGGCTTCATTTGTGCATCTAGAAATACAAATCCAGAAGAGATAGTCACGCAAAGTAAAGACGACCAGAAATTCCTGCACAACCTTCTGATGGATCTTGTCACTGATCTCTAAAAACAAGGCAAGGCCGGAAGCTACCCAGCTAACGACCTTGAGGAGTGGTGGTCTTGCGAACTCGCGATACCCATCATGTTGAAGATAGACCAAAATACTAGGAATTCTGCAACGTTTTTCGTCGTTATTGTGTTATTCTAGATTACTGCTGCTCAACAACTGGAGAGCGGTGACAAGAAAGGCAGCGACAAAATCGTTGTTGTGAGCGGTGGAGAGCCATTAAAATTGAGTGATCGGATTTCCATACCCAGTCTGATTGGAGTTCGGATTTTCCGAAGCATCGCTGCCGGTCTGATTAACATCACATTCCCGTACATCATCCTTGTTGAATTGTATCATAATTCGCACCAGGGATCGTTGATTCTTGGTTTCATCTATACTCTTGCCGCGATTGCAACTGCTGTGTTGGGTCTCTCCCTCGGGTTCTCTGCCGACCTGATAGGAAAGAAAATAACATTCCTGATTGCCCTTCTTCTATTACCGTTCTCTGTCATTTTACTTGGTTATGCCACTTCCTCGATTCAATCTCTCCCACTGATCTTCCTTGCGGCCTCTGTCGGAGGCTTTTCTGCCACAGGTTCTCTGGCGGGAGGAGGAGTCGGTGGAGCGGCGGGACCAATTCAATCACTACTAGTGACTGAAATCACGAAGAGATCAAGTAGGACATTTTACTTTAGCATTTTCTCATTTGTTTCTGCACTCGCTTCAGCAGCTGGTGCGTTCATTGCTGGCCTACTTTCCATAACCGACGTACTTACCATAGCAACAGTTATGGGTTTCATTTCGACCTTCCTCGCTCTCCTTGTGAGAATTCCCAAGCCTGACACAACAGTATCAGAAATAGGTCCACAGAAAGAGGAAAATGCGGATGCGCACATTTTCGATCCTCCTAGTGAGACAAAGCATGAAGAAAGACCGCCGCTTGGCAGAATATGGATGGGGAGTGCACGCAACATAGGAAAGTTCACAGCGACAGGAATGCTGAATGGAATTAGCCAGGGACTGGTAGCGCCATTCCTTATACCTTTCTTCATAATTGTTTATGCGATTCCCAGACCTGAAATGGCTACATACGCGACAATATCGGGCGTGGCAGGAGCGTTTGCGCTGCTTCTTGCCCCGCGAATCGAACGGGCGCTCGGATTTCTTAAGGGACTGATGATCACTAGGGCGTTGTCAGCAGTACTTGTATTGGCGATGGCATTCATTCGCTTATTGCCTGTCTCACTCGGAATTTACTTTCTAATTCCTCCTCTTCGGACTTTGGGAATGCCAATGCAGCAGACTGCTATGATGGACATGGTGGATCGAAAGGAGAGAGGTAGAGCTTTTGGGATAAACCAGAGCGCCAGATTGGGAGCGTCATCAGCAGGTACTGCGTTCGCAGGGTATGAGTTCAACCTCTCAGAGATAGAGGTTCCGTTCGTACTCTACGCTTTGGTTCTGGGGATGAATGTTTACCTGTACTACACGTTCTTCTCTAGTTACAGACCTCCGCCTGAAACGTTAAGTGGGCCCGAAGAATAAAATGCAAGTTCGTACTCTAGCAAGCCCTCATAACTTGCTTGTACTGGTGCAGTCAATCAGTGAATACATGATCGGAAGCTACCACGAGCGTTTCGCTTTGCTTCTCTGATTGCCTCGAAACCCGAATCGACGAAATGGCAGGTAGGGCTGGGAGTCTGCACTCGCGAGAGTGGGCTCCCGAAGGTGAGACTGGCAAGTTGATTTCTATTCGATGTTTATTTTGAGCGTGTGGTATCTATCGGCCTTGACTCTATTGCAAGGCCTTTAGCTTGGATTTTCATTCGGTTCAGTTTTGATGTATCATGTTCGAAACGGAAAGGACTCCGTTTGCAATAGTACTCTATTCCATGTGCCTCGTATTCCTTGGTCTCTCGTTCAATGGAGCTTAAGTCACAAATCGTCCAGAGTGGTGGCAGCATACATCGATAGAACAAAGCAACGAATAAGAAAGTGGACATCATTAGTGGTGGACATGACGAAAAATCGGAGTAGGAAAGCAGAACTCAAGTATGGAAGCCTCGGGCAGGAATAGATCCACCCCTCCAACTATCCTGTCGACGACTACACCGATAGGCCTTGACTTGACAAGGAATCGATCTAGTTTCATCTAACCAATGTTGAGCTTAGACTCTGACTTTATCAGGAATCAGTTCGATTATCTTTTCTCTAGATTTTTGTCCTTTCAGTATCCGAACCCTAGATTTGGAGACCTTGAAATATTCAGAAAGAATCTCGATCAATCTTTTGTTTGCCTTTCCCTCACTCGCTCTCGCATCCACTTTTACTTCAAATTCGGAATCGCCCAGTCTGGAGACTTCCACTTTTCTGGCGTTAGGGGTTACACGGACTTTGATTTGCAAATGTTCCGAGCTTTGTTTAGCCAGCTCCCTAAGCATTTTGCAGGCGCACTCGAGGATGGGTAAGACAACCTCACAATTCGAGTGATTACGTTCCATATCCTCAATAAACCTCCTACCATACCTGCTGTGCGATCATCATGGTTTTCTAGTAAATTTGGGTTCAAATCCTGGTGGGTTCCAGCGCATTGCAAATGCAACAAGAGTGAATACGACTCATACAAACGCGAACGTTGGTATTGTTATGATCCAAGTCCAAACAATCCTTCTCGCGACCCCCCATCGAATCGCCTATGACCTTCTCGCTGAACCAACACCCATTATCGAGCCAGAAACGACATGTGCGGTACCTACATGTACGCCTCCTAGCTATTTTGGAGACTTGAGGTAAGCGAACTACGCCGCTCTGTAGAAGAAGAAATGACAAACGTCTTCCAGCGTCGATCTAGGTCACGATATGAACAACAGATCAAATGGGTTCAAACTTCATAAATCCGCTGAACTTCACCAGTAGCAATCTCGTGGGAACATGAAGTCGCTTGCTGATCAGTTGAGTGAGTATGCTCTCTCTCTTCGATTTGAAAATCTGGAACACAATTTGTTAACAGAAGCAAAGAAACGAATTCTTGACGCGATTGGGTGTGCAATTGGAGCTTTCAGCCAGAAACCAGTACTGGAGGCAAGAAGAGCTATGGAACAAAATTACATTGGAAAAGCTTCGACCGTGCTGGGGACTCGATTGAAAACTTCTCCTGACATAGCCACGTTTGTGAATGGCCTTATGGTCAGGTATTTTGATTTCAATGACACCTATCTTTCGAAGGAACCCGCTCACCCCAGCGACAACATTTCGGCGTGTCTAGCCGCGGGAGAAGCGAATAGATCCTCGGGAGAAGACCTTCTTATCGCGATAGTTCTAGCCTACGAGATTCAGTGTAGACTCTGTGATGCAGCTAGTCTGAGGTCACGAGGATGGGATCATGTTTGTTATGGACTCGTTTCGAGCGCGTTGGCCGCGGGGCGCTTGTATGGTCTCAAACCAGAGAAATTGACAAACGCGGTAAACATCTCTTTGAATTCGCATATTGCGATGAGACAAGTGCGATCTGGGAACCTTTCCGACTGGAAGGGGTTCTCCTTTGCGAACGCCGCGCGAAACGCCCTATTTTCTGTTCTACTAGCGAAAGAAGGGGTGACAGGTCCTTCGCCAATTTTCGAGGGGGACATGGGCTTTTTTCATCAAGTTTCTGGTGAATTCAATTTGGACATCAAGAGCTTCGGCGGAAACAACTCCAGCACGCAGTTTAGGCTTCCAGAAACATACATCAAATACTATCCAGCCGAGTATCACGCTCAAAGCGCAATCTGGGCTGCGCTTGAGATTCGAAAAGAAATAGATGACATTGGTAAGATTTCTTCAGTTCTTATTGAAACCCATGAAGCGGCACATAGCATACTTGGGAGCGATGATGAAAAATGGGCGCCAAAGACAAAGGAAACAGCAGACCACAGTCTCCCGTACATTGTTGCAATGGCACTAACCACAGGGATAATCCGAAACTCCACCTACTCTCCCGTCAACATTTCTAATCCTAGAACGCTCGACATGATGAAAAAGATCGTCGTTAAAGAAAACAGAGAGTTGAGCGCCGTCTATCCAGGTAAAATAGGAAACAGGCTTACCGTGAAGCTAACAGATGGAAAGACCATAGCCAGACAGGTTGACGTACCCAAAGGTCATCCAAGGAATCCAATGACACAAGAAGAAGTGGAATCGAAATTCAAGCTACTCACCAAGAGGTTCCTAACATCTGTGCAGACGGAGAAGATATTCGATTTCGTTCTAGGGATTGAAAGACAGAGGGATATTTCACTTCTCCCTAAGCTTTGTCGGGTCAGAATCTGAGCCAAAATTATGTTCGATACTAGCGCTTTTCAATTGGAACATATTTGAGATTGCTAGCACCGATGTAAATCGCATCGGGTCTGATGAGTTTGTTCTCTGCCACCTGCTCATTGAAGTGCGAAACCCATCCTACTACGCGACTAGCAGCAAAGAGTGGAGTATACATCATGATAGGAATCCCAAGTAAATAGAAGACTGGAGCTGCATAGAAATCGAGGTTCGCAGGAAGTTTCTTTGTTTCCCACATCTTTTTCTCTACCGCTTCTGCAATCTCGTAGAGATTACTCGGGCTCTTTGCCTCAGATATCAAACGCTTCAGAACTTTCTTGCTTAGCTGAGCTCTCGGATCAAACTGCTTATAGATTCTGTGACCGAAACCCATCACTTTCTCGCCGCGAGAGAGCATCCCTAGTACCATGGACTCTGCTTGTGTCGGGCTCTTCATCTTCAGCAGCATGTCCATGGCTGCTTCATTTGCACCTCCGTGCAGTGGTCCTTTTAGGGCAGCAACGCCACCAGTACATGCAGAACAGACATCGGCCAATGTGGACGCAATCACCCTGACAGTGAAGGACGAGGCGTTCAGGTCATGTTCCAAGTACATTATCAATTCGCGCTCCAAAGCCCATGCTTGAAGGCTTGTTGGACGTTGTCCTGAATTAATGTATAGTAGATTCTCAGCAGTACTGAGATTTTGATCC
>JAJYUX010000030.1 GCA_021792315.1 archaeon | reverse complement strand
ACGAAATTGCGCAGATTGTTCTAAAGTCAAGGAAGACAGGATCGATATACATCGGTGGTGGAGTCCCCAAGAACTACATAAACGACGCTGCGGTGATGCTTGACTACACCCCAGGTCACTCGTACGTTTTTCAGATAACAACTGATGCCCCTCACTGGGGTGGTCTCACGGGAAGCACTCTCGATGAAGCCAAGTCGTGGGGCAAAGTGTCGAAAAAAGCCACCAGGGCAACCGCGTATGTCGAAGCGACAATAGGTTTGCCTCTGGTCGCTTCCTATGTCCTTCACTCAAAAGAGCTTGTGAGAAATCGAAAGCGAATCAAGTTTATCTGGAATGATGACGAGCTTCTAGAAATAAGGCACGTCTGAGTGAGTCGATCCCAGACGCGCTAGCGCCTCGTCACACATTTCACTTTTTGCAGGTAACACTCAGCGTTCTTCAAGCACTCTGTGGTATATTATCCCTGCAAGTATTCCCCCGATTATCGGTCCAATCCAGTAGATGTACCAATAACTAGGGAAGAACAAGCCAGAGATCATTGGACCCATCGCCCTCGCAGGATTCATCGCTGCACCCGTAAATGGTCCGCCAACAAGGACGTCTGTCAGAACGAGCAATCCAATACCGAAACCAGCAATCCTTGGCGCACGCGCATCGACTGCCGTTCCGCCAGAACCAAGAAGAAAGTCATGATCAGTTCAAAGAGAAGACCCTGTGCAACTGTGATGGAACTCGAAAGAGTTGGCGCTCCCCAGTGTACGGCCTTTCCAATTGCAGAAGGAGCAACTGCTAGTAATAGACCTCCAGCTATGACCGCTCCGACGATTTCTGCAATAATATACGGAATCACATCACGTCCGCTCAGCTTTCCACCCACCCACAACCCTATAGCCACTGCTGGATTCAGAACTCCTCCACTCACAGCCATGGTGAGAGAGATTCCGACGGCCAGACCGATACCGTTTCCAAGGGCTGCTATCAACAGAGCTGATCCTGGATCTGTTACTCCCAAGTACTGGGTTGCAACAGCTGACCCAGCTCCAACAAAAACAAAAACAAAAGTTCCAAGCACCTCAGCTGTGAGTTTCTGGCCGAGACTGATGTTACTAGACAAACTAATCTCTATCCTCTAGTTGATTGCGAACTCAGATATCAATACCTTAATCATCTTTTCTAATTCTGGATGAGATGTGAGCCTTTGCACGATGACTGGCTCGGTTTCCGTAAATAGTGACGGTCTATCCGAAGTCTTTCGCCAGTACAAATTGACAGCTTGCAATTCAAGTTTCAACCCAACTCGTCAGAACATCGCAGAGTGTCTCGATTATTGGTCTTGACCAATTAGGGGAACAAACATGCAGTCGACAAGTCCCTCTTCTTCATATGAAATTGAACCCTCGGACGATCGTTTCTTTCGAATCCTGAGGAGCTTCTGATAAGAAGAGCCCCCTACTGGAATTAGCAGTAATCCACCACTTTTTAATTGAGATTTCAAGAGTGAAGGCACTTTTCTAGCTCCAGCTGCAACAATTATTCTGTCGTAGAGTTCGCCTTTGTTACCAGGGGGAAATCCCAGAGTGCCATCTCCGAGCACGACGTTTACAAACTTGCTTAGTCCGAGATCTACAATCTTGCGAGTCGCAATTTCCACAAGTGTTTCATTCCGTTCCACCGAAACGACATTTCCTTCTCTAGGAGCCTTTCCCTGTGATACAATCCATCCCAGAAGGGCTGCTTCATATCCGCTTCCACATCCTATTTCGAGAATCTTCTGACCAGAACGAATATCAAGTTCCTCAAGCATTATGACTACCATGTGGGGTGCGGAGATTGTTTGACCAGTCTCTCCCAATGTTTGTGGTTCATCAGAATAAGCAAGAAACTCAGGAGTCCCTCCCCAGAGAAACTTTTCGCGAGGAATAGCTATTAGTGCATCCACAATGACTTTCGATTTCAGAATACCCTCATTTTTTAGTGATTGAATGAGCTCTTCTCGAGATTCGGAAAGACTTTCCGAAGCGTTGCCTGAAAACAAGATTCCCAACTGCGCTGTTATCCGAACCACTGCTCTAAAGATTGATTTGCCCTCTCATTCTGGGCATCCAGCCTCTGCAGAGCTGAGTCAATTCTTTCCTTCGCAAAATCATGCTCGTCGATAAGAAAATGTGACAAACCTTCTCTGTTCTGAACCACTTGCGAAAAATCAACCTGTTTTGCAGATACCTGGGGTCTGAGAAATATTTCTCTTATCTCGTTTGGATCGAATGGAACTTTTCCTTTGAGTTCAGGGATATTCTCGATCCTGGAGTGTTTCTTAATCAGCTTCAACGCAGTTGCGGGGCCTATGCCTGAGAAACCGTCTGGATTGAAATCTGTCCCGAGTAGGATGCCAATGTCAATTAGCTGTTCCCTGTTTATCTCGTTGACTGCGAGAACCTCGGACAACGTGACTGTTTCGGGAATCACGTCCACCCGAATGTTCCTGTTAGGCAGTTTCCGCTTACCGGATATGGTGATATTTCGAACTAATCGCGATGCACCGAAAAGCAGACTGTCATAATCTTGGCTGGCAGCATAATCAACCACCCCTGTAGTGTTCAGATGGGCGGCAGTTGCTTCGCCTTCGGATGGTGCTTGAATCCAAGGAATCCCCATGAGATCAAGTAGGTTCTTCGACTCTTCAACCATCTGGTTATCGAGGTGTGAAGTTGCGGAAGCAAATCGTTTTGCGGATTCGTAGTCTTTCTTTTCGAGTGCCTCCTTGTACATCTGACCTGCCTGTACTTTTACTTCGTGCCTTCTCTCGATTTCAGCGCTCTTCAGTTTTGGGGGTGTTCCATCGAAAACGTAGACCAGCTTGATTCCAGTCTCCAAGAGATTCATGTTTCTGTAGAATAGACCGCTCAAATGACTGGTGACCCGCCCCTTGTTATCCCTCAGAAGTTCACCAGTCATTCCTCTGATCGTCGAGAGAAACTGATACAGAGTGTTGAAAGCATCGATAGCAATCTTTTTCCCGCGGAGTTCTTCGAGCTCGATTTTCTTGGGCTCTGTTATGCTCCGGAGGTTAACTCCCATTGGACTATTCGCCGGGCATTCTTTGCAAAGACTGACCCTTGACGAGTTCGATTCTACGTGTGTCCTTAGTTTGCCATCTCAGTGTAATTATTCCCAGAATCTCCAGCTGCATCAAGACCTTGTTCAAGTCCCTCATGGAAACATCTTCACCATCCCTCTGAAGCTCTGCAAGAAGTTCCTTGTCGGTCGTATTCTCGTCTTGTTTCATCTTCTCAGAAACAATGTTTCGCAGGGGATACTTCATGAAATCTCAATCACTGCAATTTGATAGAGCTTAGTTCAAGTAAAACGTTGTCATCTTCGTCTTATATTTCGTTTTTCATTCCAGAGCAGTTACTTCCTCACGGTAGCGGAGATCCTGCTTGTCCCCATCACGTCAAACTCTCCTACAAGTTTTGATGCCTTGATCGAGTTCTCGATCTCTTCCATCGCCCCAGACGCATCGTCTGTAACAAAATCCGCAATGAGGGCAACCAGTCCAAAAGCAATCGGTTCCTCTTTGGATTCCCTGATGATGATTTTCGGGTTTAGATTCAGAATGTCTTTCTTGATCTGATCTGGTTTGATTTCGGCGTCTGCAGGCATTATCTTAACTCTGACGAGCAGATTCGACATGACGTCCAGACACCCCGTTCCTACTCTACGGTCCTTCGTAACTGCAATTGACGCATCTGTATGGTCTCGAAAACCTTCGGCACTTTTCGTTTCTCCAGATCAGGACTTCCCCGCAGCTCGGGCAATAGAATTTGACTGCCCTCTCGCCCGGCATTATTGGCCGGTTGCATGAAGAGCAGATTGGCAGTTGAATTTGTTTCTCAGGCATCATAGAGAAGAAGAAGTTTATTCAAAATATTCGTAATATAGTTTACTCTTTCAAAGATGAGATAGCGAGGTCGTCCGAGAGAAATACCCGGGTCTGTTAGGAGAGTTTGTGATCTAGATAAGGATTCTACGAATTCGTCTTCATCGACCATAGATTGCTTTTGGTACGATTGAAATGAAGGTCCGAATCCAGATGTGATAATGTCCGTCGATGCCGAGCTCACTGTAAGCTATCGATAACCCGCCGTTACCCCACGAGGGGTCTACGTCTTTTGACCCATAGACGACAGGAACGAGAGAATCTCCTTCAACCACCTGATTTTGTCCAATGTGTTTGTAAATTGAAACATTCAGCCCTATGTAAAATACAAACACATTTGCAATCGGCACAAGAGAATTCCCTCCTTGGGTTTCAGAGAAGAACAAGACCGCGTTTGAATCAGGGCTCCAGGCCAGGTTGGACTCTGAAGACACCGAGGATAGCCAATCCACTCCGGGATTCTGGTTTGGAGGATAGCTGGTTGCCATGTGGGGGTTGGATCCGTTTGAATCAGCGATCCAAACAGCCCAACCTGACTCATCATTAGCATATCTTGAAAACGCAATGTACTTGCCATTCGGGCTCACACTGGGATTTGTGTCGTTCACTCCTTTAGTGATCTGTTCCATAATACCCGAGGCAAAGTTGTAAGACCATATGTTCTCGCTACCTGAAATATCCGACGAAAAAACCATCCATGTTCCATTTGGCCCCCAACAAGGATCTCGGTAATTGAGGCTCTTAACCTGAGGGAACGCCAAAGGTGAAGAAATACTCTTCATTAAGGTGTTCGAGACATTTACGAGTCTCACTGTCCAACTTCCTTGTTCAAAGTCATCAAACGCTATTGTCCGTCCGTCAGGATTCCAAGAAAATGACTCGATGAGACCGTTGTCTTGGACAAGTTGTTGCAGTTGTCTTCCATCAGCTGTGACATCAAACAAACTAGTAGTACGATTTTTCCAAGTAACCAAGAAAGCGATCAGACGTCCGCTTGGGTCGAAGACTGGTTGACTGACGTTAGCCGCCCTTGATGACTCAAACAGACTGGTTACTTTAGATCCATCAGAATTCATACTCAGTAAGCTTTGTGTCCCATATCTGTTGCTTGTGAATGCAATCGACTGTCCGTTTGGATTGTATATGGGATAGAAATCGTTCCAATGGCCACTAGTCAGCTGAGCGTACGAAGGTCCACCACTACCTAATTCTGACGAGGATGTTGGAGGAGGAATGAATAATATGGGAATTATCGAGAGGCACGTGATCAGCACTGTCACTGCGAGTAGGAGAACAGGCAGTCGCCTGTTCAGCCCTTCTTTCAAGTCCCTTCTCGGTCCCTTTGAAAGTGCGTCTCACCAAACGCACGTTTCCGCAAGACGCTTCGTCTACGGTAGCAGCGAAGTGTTCGTTGGCAGATTGAGATAGTAGACCTTAGGCTTGGTTCCGTACTCTGGATGCAATGGTTGAGCGCCAGCTGCTACCTGTTTTGCAACTTGACTGGTAGGGTCGCTAAGGTCTCCGAATGCAATAGCGCTGGTTTGACACGCGAGCGCGCAAGAGGGTTGGAGACCTTGGTCAACCCTCTGAGCACAGAATATGCATTTCTGCGGGAGCAGCAATGTCGGATTCCAGAATATCTTGTTGTAGGGACACGCACTCGTTTGTGTAAGCTGCTGCTGTCCTACAGCTTTGACAGGGTCGATCAGAACGATACCGTCAGCCCTGGTGTACACAGCTCCGCCCGTGGCTGCACTCTGGCAGGTAGGATTGTCGCACATCATGCAAGGGAGCGGGAAGTGGATGGCTTGAGTGTTCGGAAAGGTTCCAGTCTCAATCGTTTTCATATCCATCCAGAACTGCGAGGTTTCGCTCTCCGGAGCACTGTAGCCGGGATACGTATTTCCTATGAACTGGTCGTTGCAAGCTATAGTGCATATATCGCATCCCACACATTTGCCGAGGTCGATTACCATTCCGTATTTTGTCATTTCTTCTCTACACCTCTATGCTCCTGTCCATTTCTGGACCTGAACCAATGAAGTATGAGTCGTTGACGCCTGCGCAAGATCACTCGTTCCTTGGTCTGATGTAAGCGTGTTTGGGCAACCTCCCACATCAAGTCCATTTGGATCTCCAGAATTGGCAGAATTGTACCAAGAGCCTTGGCATAATCTAACAACACCAGGGCCGATGCGCTGCGTCACCATGGCTGCGGCCAGTATCTGACCCCTCGCGTTATTGACCAACACAACGTCTCCCTGATTTATTCCTCTTGCAGAAGCGTCATTTGCATTTATCCAAATAGGGGCATATCCGTTTAGTTTCGATCTCTGCTGCAACCACTCAACGTTGTCTGCCTGACTGTGTTGTCTCCACAAGTCGTGAGACGTTATCATGGCGAGAGGATACTGCGCTGCAATTGCGGATCCTTTCCATTCGAATGGAGGAATGAATTGTGGGATAACCGGAACGCCGGGATAGTTGTTCCCATAGAATTTCGCAATTCGCTGAGAGTAGATTTCAATGAGGCCAGAAGGTGTTGGGAGAGGATTGCTCTTAGGATCGCTTCTAAACGCAGTGTAAGCGGTCGTGCTCGTCATGCTTGCCGCTGGATATTGGTAATAACCCTGAGCCGTGAAATCATTCCAGCTCACTCCCGTCTTCAATGAATTGTACATGGACTGCACCCACTGAAGTTCAGTGTTTCCCTGAGTGAACTGAGACCCTATGCCCAAGTTTTGCGCGATCAAGGATAGAATGTCGTAATCGCTCTTGGATTCGAAAAGAGGTTGAATCGCCTGCTGCATTTGTACGATATAGTTGCCGCCCGCTGTGATGTCGTTTCGCTCAAATGTCGTGCATGCCGGCAAGATAACATCGGCGTATTTTGCATCAGGAACCATCCAGGGTTCCTCAACGACGTAGAAGTCTACCGCCCTAATTGCCTTGATTGATTTGTTGGTATTTGAATGCTGATTGACGAAGTTGATTCCTGCTAGTTTGTAGAGTAACTTTATGGCGGGAAGGGTAACGTTTGTGCAGTCATGCTTTATCACTGTTCCGGGCGTCAGTACGGCATCAGCCCACCTGTAATACGGAACATAGCTTGTGGATGCGATAGGATTCGCAACCCCTGGAATTGAAAGGTTGCTGTACGTAGTTCCCGGTATCGATGATGGCAGCTGTAAGCTCGGATCCCAAGGCTGAGAACCATATCCGCCTCCTGCTATTCCGATATTTCCGCTCATTGCAGCGATCGTTGCCGCCATTCTCTGGAAATGTTCTCCATTTGCCCCTCTCTGAGGTCCACATCCAGTTCGGATCAAGACCGGTTTCTGGGAAGTCAGCAAGGTTGCTAGGTTGGTGATGGTCTGAGCGTCTACACCACATATCTGTGAAGCCCACGCAGGAGTCTTTGGAACTCCATCTGAGGTTCCCATTATGTAGCTCATGAAGGAGCTTCCTGCAGGAGCTCCGGCTGGTAGGTTCGATTCGTTAAATCCAACTGTGTAGTTCTGCATGAAGTTTGAATCATAAGTGTTGTTTGAAATCATGACATAAGCCAGGGCGGCCAACATTGCGTTATCTGTTCCAGGAAGTATCGGTATCCACTGAGCGCCCGTTGCGACAGCTCCATCATTGAAGAATGGATCAACAACGATGAACTTGACACCCGCAGCTTTCACTTGCATATACATATTAGATATGTATGTACCAAAGGCGGCAAGATCTGTTGTTGAAACAAAGTCTCCCCCCCACATGACAATGTACTTTGTAGAACTCATTACCTGCTGCCACGAAGTGACTCCCGCAGCTCCAGTCTCTGATGTCTGACCGATGCTATATTTCTCCCCTATCTCCAGACCATAGTTGCTGTAGAATCCGACCGGCTCAGTGTATCCTCCAAACATGTTCAACATTCTGTCAAGCGGGTACATTGCACCTGTGCTGTTCCACCCCGTATCGCGCATCGTGAAGATCGAAGGATTACCGTAAAGTTGCTTTGCCCTCGTAAGCTCGCTTGCGACCAAGGCTGTCGCTTCTGCCCAGCTAGTTCGAACATACCCACTTATTCCACGGTTTTGCGGATTCCTACTCGTTGTTGTGAAGTCGACTCTCTTCATTGGGTATTGAATTCTGTCCGGCGCATAGACTCTTTTTCTCCACGCTCGATCGAACGTTGCCAAATGGGTTGAAGAGTTGAATTCATCTATGCTTGATATCACACCATTTTGGACATTCACCCAGAATGGGCCTGATAATCCAGCGTGAGAGAATCTCCCCTGCTGAAGTACAGCGCCAATCGTACTAGTCGAAGTTGTTGTTATTGTGGATGGCGGTTGAGTCAGCGTCGACGTAGCTGTCTGTGTAACAGTGCCAGTGCTAGTCTGAGTTACCGTTTTGCTTGTGTTGGGTCTGAGCAAAACATCCGCACCAAAACCCAACCCAACCCCAACGACACCGGCAGCCGCCAATGCGCCAGCCCATTTCAACACTGATCTTCTAGAAACTGATTCTGCCATGATTCACACAAGTATACGCAATCACGAAAGGTATGTTATATCTTCTATGAAAGTGAAAACCGGTCATGACCGGTCATGACCGGTCATAATCCAATTTTGTGATAGCAGTAGAAAAGCACGGGAAAGAGGAACATCAAGTGTAACGAAAATGAATGGTTAAGTTATGATTAATATCAACCGAATAACAAAAGCATCCCTTTGCAAACTAACCGGAAGTCAAGAAAAAGGAAGACTTGAAGTCATCCAGATTCTTCCTGCCATCCCACTAACGGTGATAATAACTTTGAAGATGATGCCGCGTTTTCTCATTTATCTTGGATGTGATAAGATAAGACTCATTGGCGCAAGAGACTCTTGATCTCATTCGACACGACTAGCCCCAATACAGAGAACAAATTGGCCAACCCAAATGCTTTGATTATTGATATGGAATGTCTGTCAAAATCTCCTTCTTCGGAGATCTTCTCAGGAATGTCAGACGATGCAATCATTTCCATAAGCTGATCTAGCTGTTTCGCATTCAGTTTTGCAAATGCGTTTCGTGCTAAAAGTTGCATTCTGAACTCATCTTCGAATTTCTCTCGCCAGATTGATTCGTACTGCCTCAATTTAGTCATGTCGTCTGTTTTGATAGCTTCTGAAGCTGCCCTACCTGCCATCATCCCACCATAGCCTCCGGTGTAGATTCCCCCACCGCTGGTGGGCTTTGGCTGTCCAGCCGCATCTCCGGCTCGGGCGATCCTTCCATCTACGAAAGACTTGATCGCTCCTGATGCAATTACTGCGGCTGCAGTTTTCCTGAATGCAATAGCTTTTCTTTCTTTCACGAATGCGTCCATTACTTCAAATGTGTTTATGCGAGTCCCTGCAACTCCGATCTTCGCGATGTCAGACGAGATTGGAATAACCCATTCAAAGAAGCCAGGAGCGTCATTTGGATTGACATAGACTTCGACCGTGGACTTATCAAACCAGCTGCCGTAGACCAGATATTGTGCGCCCTGTAGGGTCTTTCCACCGGCTCTGATGAAAGACTCGCAACCGGAGCAATTCAGTAGAAGCTTTGACGATATCTCCTCAGTGCCGATCTTTAGAGATGTCATTTCTTTCGTTTGGGAGAAACTTGACACTCTTCTTCCTAGCTCAATCTTTGCTCCTTCGCGGGCAGCAGTTTCGGCGAGATACTTATCGAACCTCGATCTATCGAGTACAATCACGTTCTGTTTCCTTGCATCTATCACAACTTCCTTCATTGATGGGGAGAAGAACCTGCACTTTGTAAGTTCGTTTTGAACTACGTTTGAAGGTGGAAGCAATCCCAACTCGGACATCCCACTTGAGCTCACCAGTCCATCGCATTTTTCGGGAATTCCTATCTCGCGATGATCTTCATAGACGGTAACGTCAATGCCGCGTGAAGCGAGTTCTCTTGCCGCTAGAAGCCCTGCGACACTCCCGCCAATGATGCTTACGTCTCGCACGAATCTATTCAATCCAATCTACTTTAGAAGAAACTAATAAGGAGGAAGGCCGGAGCGTGTCAGGAAGCTTCTCTTTGTCCAGCTACAAGCAGGTTATTGTCGTAAGACAGGACTTGAAAATGGGCAAGGGAAAGCTTGCAGTTCAGGTGGCACATGCAGCCGTCTCCTCCGTAGAACAAGCAAGAAAGCGGAAACCATCTTGGTATGATTCTTGGATACGAGAGAATCAAGCAAAGATTTGCGTGAAAGTGGAAGGGGAAAAAGAGCTCAGATTGCTGAAGGGCAGGATCGACGAAGCTGGCATTCCAAACGCTCTGATTCAAGATGCCGGACTCACTCAATTGGAACCTGGGACAACTACGTGTCTCGGAATAGGTCCGCTGCCGGCAGAGCTTGCTGATCGTTACACGGGAGAACTCAAACTAGTATAGTCTATCTGCAACCTGACTAAAAAATAGATGTCAAGTAGAGGAACCCGCTATTTTGCGAGAGTTCACCTTACTCGGAAAGAGATGGTCGTACACGGGCGTTCCTCATGTTTTATATTCCTTCTAAAACCAATTTAAGATGGTGCGGCCGACTTGGCGCAACCGATTCCTGACACTACCAAACAGAATTCAGATCTGTTCGACATTTGCATCATAGGAGCCGGCCCGACTGGGCTGTTTGCTTCATATTACGCAGGATTCCGAGAGATGCGTACTGCAATTGTGGATGCAATTCCCGAACCGGGAGGTCAGCTCGCTGTTCTGTATCCTGAGAAGTACATCTTCGACGTCCCAGGCTATTCCCAAATACTAGCGCGAGACCTCGTAAAATCGCTCTTCGAGCAGGGCACCAAGTACAAACCAACTTTGTACCTAGGAGAAAGAGCAACGAATCTGAACAGAGACTCCGACGGAAAGATTTCTGTAATTACAGACAAGCGAACGGTGCTTGCAAAATCCGTGCTCATCACAGCTGGTGTTGGTTCCTTCTCGCCGAACAGATTGGACATAAAGAATCAAGAGCAGTATGAAGGCAAGGGTATATTCTATTTCGTAGGAAGCAAAGACTACTTCCGAGGAAAGAACCTCCTGATTGTCGGTGGTGGCGATTCTGCTGTTGATTGGGCCTTGAACTTGAAGACCGTGACAGATTCCATCACTCTAATTCATCGCCGCGACCAATTTAGAGCGCATGAACAGAGCGTTAAAGAGCTATATTCAAGCCCCGAGATCTCTGTAAAGACATTCTGCGAACTAAAGAGTGTCTTTGGCAAAGACAAACTGCAAGGAGCAATAGTCATTGATAACAGGACTCAAAAGGAAGAAACTCTCTATGCGGATTGCATTCTGATTAATATCGGATTCAAAGCTAATCTTGGTCCAATAGCGACATGGGGGCTTGAGATGGAGAATAGAGCCATAAAGACGAACGGTCGCATGGAAACAAACATTCCTGGAGTTTTTGCTGCCGGGGACATCGCATCCCCATTTGATTCAGTTAAGTTGAACCTTATCGTTACAGGGTTTGCTCAGGCTGCCCTTGCAGTAAACGTCGCCAAGAAATACACTGATCCAAGGGCTCAGCTGTTCCCTGGACATTCCAGTGAGGCCACAGTCTAATTTCTGGCTGCTGAATATCGCTTTCTGATGTCGTAGGAGTCGTGCAGAACTGGGTGGTGAACGTCCGCCACTATCACCTCAAACCAAATGTAGCGACCGTCCTCATACACAGGATAAGAACCCACAAGTTCGGAATTTGGATATTTTTCCAGAACTCTCCTTTCGGCGGTGTCTTGAGATGAGAAATGACCCTTGATCTTCAAAGTACCCATGTGTTTAGGCCTGCGACCTGAAGTTGGCCGCTTTTGACGCATTCCGCCTCTAGTGAGTTTGATCCTGACGACAACATAACCTTGTTTTGCCTTGTACCCCAATGTTCGAGCACGATCCAGTCTGGTGGGCCTGTCCAATCTAACGACAGTCGGCCCTCGTCTCCACTGAATCGCTCTGCTCCTGATTGCTGGTGAGCCAGTCTTTACGAGAGAACGCCAGCTCTTGGATATTTCATTGTACATGATTTGAACAGTCCCTCAGCTGTTTTTGGCATCCCAAATAAAACTTGTGCTCAGTTCAGAGCCCTAAGCACTTGTTCAACTATTTGCGTGCCAGCTTTTGTCTGGGATTCTGCCGTCTGACCTGCAATGTGAGGTGTTGCGATCATGTTCTCATGCTTCAGAAGTTCCATTTGAGTAGGCGGCTCCACTTCAAATACATCAAGGGCAGCACCCGCGATTACTTTCTCCTTTAGAGCTTTGAGCAAATCAGCTTCATTCACAACTTTGCCCCTCGACGTGTTAATCAGAAAAGACGTTTGCTTCATCATCTTAATTTTTTCGTAGTTTACAAGGTTCTGAGTCTCTGGAGTCAAAGGTACGTGCAAATCTACGAAATCCGAATTTCGGAAGACTTCTTCTTGAGTTACAACCTTGATTCCCAGCCTCGAAACTAATTGCTCAGGAACGGGTATGACATCATTCGCCATAATCTTCATACCAAACGCGTAAGCGATTTCAGACACCCGCTGACCAATACGGCCTATTCCAATAGTTCCGTACGTTCTTCCCTTCAATTCTACTCCGTGAATCTTGCTCTTATCCCACTTGCCATCCTTCATACCTACATCTGCCTTTACAATCTTCCTTGAAAGGTCTATCATTATCCCGATGGTGAACTCCGCAACCGCATTTGTTAGAGCATCAGGAGTGTTTAGCACGTTAACGCCCTTGGCCTTAGCTGCAACAGAGTCGATATTGTCGACTCCAACCCCGGCACGGCCGATCACGCGAAGCTTCGAAGCGTGATCGAGGACTTCTTTCGTAACTTTGGTGCGACTTCTCACGATCAACGCATCGTATGAGCCGATTGAAGCGAGAAGATCCTGAGGGGAAATATCTGGGCGGTATTGAAACTCCACTTTACTCTGTTTTAAGAGCGCTAAGCCATCTTCGGAAATCGGGTCACTTACAAGTATCTTCAATTTATTCAGATAACCGAGTCCATTTCATTCCCGTTACGCTTTAATTGTTTGCTCGGATCTCATTTTTCGAAAGGACTGCAAATGATCACGGGAATAGTAGGAAAGCCGAACACAGGTAAATCGACTTTCTTCAACTCGGCGACTTTGCTCAACGTCGCAGTTGCAAATTACCCCTTTACCACAATCCAACCTAATATTGGCAACGCGTACATTCGGGTTAAGTGCATTCACGAAGAGCTCGGAGTAAGAGACAATCCCGTAAACTCAGCCTGTGTTGACGGAACGCGCCTAATTCCTGTCCGACTCGTTGATGTCGCCGGATTGGTACCGGGCGCCGCTACAGGCAAAGGACTCGGAAACAAATTTCTTGATGATCTAAGGCAGGCAGACGCATTGATTCATGTCATCGACATCTCAGGTGGTACAGACGAAGAAGGGCGACTCGTCAAGTTGGGTTCTCATGACCCAATGTCCGACATACTCTTCATTAAAAAAGAAATCATTCTTTGGATTAAGTCCCTGATGGACAAAGATTGGCCGAAAATTACAAGAACTGTCGAGTCGGGAGCCGCCAATAGCGTAAGACTTCCGACAGCATTGATGGAGAAGTTATCCGGACTATCAATCGGCGAAGAGGCAATCGAAGCTTCGGTTCATAAGTGCGGACTGAAAATTGACAAGCCGTCAATCTGGTCGGCCGATGATCTATATTTGTTCAGCGAAACTATCGTTGATTTTTCGAAACCAATTCTCATTGCTGCGAACAAGTGCGATCAACCTTTTGCCAAAGAAAGCATAGATCGGATTTCCAAAGAGGTGAGTTCATCGATGATTATTCCCTGCGCAGCTGAAGCCGAGCTTCTCTTGCGGAGAGCGTCTCATGCCAACTTGATATCTTATGTTCCTGGAGACTCCCATTTCATGATCATTGATGAGTCGAAAATTACCGCTGCTCAGAAGAAGGCTCTGGATCTAGTACAAACAAATGTGTTAGATCGTTGGCACACTACTGGAGTTCAGAGTGCGATCAACGACGCTTACCTTCGATTGTTGAAAGGTATTGTTGTCTATCCTGTCGAAGATGAGACAAAGTTTGCTGACAAGAAGGGAAATGTTCTACCAGATGCTCGCATAATGCATGAGGGAGATACCGCGCGCGACCTTGCATTCAAAGTTCACACTGATCTCGGAAATTCATTTCTCTATGCCATCGACGCAAGAACAGGTCTGCGTGTCGGTGCAGACCATCCATTAAGGAACAACGACGTGTTGAAAATTGTGTCTTCCGCCAGAAAGGGCTAGGCCGCAGCTATCTCGGGAACTCCCTCTTCGACTTCCTCTAGGTCTTCCGATTCATCCTCGCGCTCAACCGGAGTTGGAACATAAGGCATGCCTTCTCCCGCGTTGATGAGTTTGATCTTCCTTATTCCTAAGTGTCTTATCTTGGCGATATCTTTGCAGCTTTCGTATAGCTCCCTCGAAAGGTTCTGCTTCACCGCTTCTTGGGCAAATTGTTCGTAGACCATCGCTTGCGCCCTTTCAGAGATTATCTTGCTTGTCGCGATTCTAATTTCATGTTTTCTTGAGGAATTGATCCGTCCGATGGTGAATGCTACGACATAAACTCGCACAGTCGCACTGTCCTTCGTCTTGTAATCTCGGATGAAGTTGACCATAGAGGCTCCCCTTCTCACAAGGCTGCGGAGGTACTCGCGCGAATACTCGTGACCCTTCAGCACAGTTGTTGCGATGTTCCCGTCAATGTTCGCTATTTGAAAATGTAGTTTAATCAGCATGTTCTGTTGAGGGTCCTGCTTTGAAACATCAAACAAAGTAGTCTCGATAACACGTCCAATCGCAAGCTCGTTACTGGTAACTGGCACATAGGCAATTGGTGCCCTCTCAAAACCCGGCGAGGCAAGCACAGTGACCCATTTCTTTTCGCGCCACTTGTCCTTGACTTTGCCTGCTCTCTTTGCTTTCGGCATAGGTAAGCAACTCTATAATTTTCAACGGAATATAAGGTAACCTACGGCAGATCAGGGCTTTATTGGCGAGATTTCAGTTTGATAATTCATGTACGGTATCAGGGGTTTGGGTATCTCGACAGCCCTTAGATCCTTCTTGTAATGGTTTTCCAACAGAGCCACAAGAGTTCTTTCGGTTGCAACAAGGGTGCTATTCAGTGTATGCAGAAATTTGGATTCCTCGTGTGCTTTTTCTCTGTATTTTATGGCAAGAGCTCGAGACTGAAATTCGGTGCAATTGCTGCAGGATATGAGCTCTCTGTAGTTGTTCTGACTAGGTATCCAGCCCTCAATGTCGAATGTTTTCGCAGCCACCTTTCCCATATCACCAGAACTAAGAAGCATCACGCGATAAGGAATCCCAATTTCCTGCATGAAGCCCTCTGCATTCTTTAACAGCAACTCATGCTCATTCTCAGAATCCTCCGGCTTGCAATAGACGAATTGCTCTACCTTTTCAAACTGGTGTACTCTGAATATTCCCTTTGTATCGCGGCCGTGTGCTCCAGCTTCCTTCCTAAAACATGGGCTGATTCCAGCATACCTCAGAGGAAGCAGATTTCCATCGAATATCTCACCCATGTGCATTGCAGCTATGGCGTGCTCTGATGTGCCGATCAGATACAGATCCTCATTCTCAATCTTGTAGATTACCTCCTCAAAATCACCTAGGATCACTGCTCCACCGATTGCATCCCTCTTTAACATGTAAGGCGGTTGGATTAGGACAAAATCCCTCTTGCGCAGATAATCCAGTGCAAAGCTGATGAGCGCATAGTTTAGGCGGACAAGATCGCGCCGCAGAAAGTAGAATCTTGCTCCCGATGTTTTTGCTGCTCTCTCGACATCTATCAAGTCCAGTTGACTTGATATGTCAATGTGATCGAGTACGCCAGGTTTGGTCTCACCCCATTTCCTTACGCAGACGTTAGCAGTCTCATCTTTTCCGACTGGTACTGCTGGATCAATGATGTTCGGCAGTGAAGATAGAATCTGGTTTAGTTCAGTCTCTACAATCATTGTCTGTTTGTCGTTTGCGGTAATTTCGTCAGCGGTAATCTTCATTTCAGAAATTAGTTGCTGTGCGTCCTTTCCCGCCCTTTTTGCCGTAGAGATCTCCAAAGAGATCTTGTTCCTTTGCTCTTTGAGTTTCTGATTTTTTGCAATGAGTTCTCGCCTTCTCCTCTCCTTATCCAGCAGGTCAGAGAACGGGAAGTTTGTCATGTTCCGCTTTTCGAGGTTTTGCTTGATCTTGTCCGGGGATTCCCTCAGAAGCCGCACGTCTATCATAGGCGCTCAATACTCTACTTCAGGCGAAATAAAAGTCAAATGCATGTTCATGAAAGAGAGACGCATAACGCCATGGATTGGAAGAAGAACTGGTGGTCGCATCATTTTAGTATCCAACCATTTGCCTGTATGAATGTAGTTACTCCTTTGATTAAACCATTGATAACCTCTGCGTTGACGATAGACTTCAGAGATGTACTCACCGCAAGGTCCGTGAGTAATTCCTTGCTTCCCGACAACGTCAACATCCCGAGAGGGATGAAAATTAACCAAGTATTGCGAGGAAAGACTATCCGCGTAACAGTATCTGTGGAAAGTCACGATCAATTGACAACTTTGATTTCAACGTTGGATGAGTTTGTGACTCACATCAAAGTGGCTGTTGAGGCTCTTGAGAAGACACATCAGTAGAAATTCGTTCTCCTAGTTGACTAATTAGCAACCGTGCGACTTCAAGATTGTCAGAGCAG
>JAJYUX010000140.1 GCA_021792315.1 archaeon | reverse complement strand
ATTTCTTCGAAGAACACGGTTTAGGCGGACTCTCTCCTGAGTCTCAGCAGGGACTCTTCGGAGAGCTTTACTTTCTAAGAGATTACCTCATACCTGCATTGGGACTTTCTCAGGCAATTCTGTCTTGGAATATTACGAGAAGAGCTAACCATGATTTCCAAGTGGGAGACCACGCAATAGAGATAAAAACTTCATCGGCCAAACAGCATCTGAAATTTCACGTCGCGAGCGAAAGACAACTGGATACGAAAGGTCTCGGATCATTACACGTCGCTGTAATCAATCTAACTGTCATTCAGGGGGGAGGCGAGACACTGCCACAGATGGTAGCGGACGTTCGATCCAAGCTTTCAGAGTACCCATCCACGCTCAGAATTTTCGAAGATAAGCTGATCGATGAAGGGTATCTGGACATTCACGGCAGAGATTACAGGAATGGATATACTGTCACAGCTCTGAAAACATATGAGATTAGAGAAGGTTTCCCGAGAATTCTACCGGAAGACCTGAAAGAAGGTGTTGGAGATGTCACATATTCGGTCGTTCTGTCTTCGTGTCAAGATTTTAGAGTGGATACTGAAAAAGCTTTGAACTTCTTGAGCAATTTTAACAGTCAGAGGAAAGAGCATGAATCTTGAAGAGTTCGCCAAGGAATTCACAGAGTTTGTTTTAGCAAGCACTGATGTGGAAGAGGAGGGAGAATTCAGGGAGAATGAGTTCACGAGGGAAGTGCTTGATTATCTAGTAGAAGGTGGTGAATGCATCGATCCGAAGGTTGCATATTTCAAGGAGAGAGGGGTTAAATTGAATGCATGGGATATAAGTGAGGAGTCTGATTCTCTTGATCTATTTGTGAGCATTTTTTTCGAAGATGACACCCCTAGGAGGGTTTCACATTCAGATGTTGAGGATGCAATATCTAGAGCAAGAAGATTCTTAGAGAAATCTCTACAGGGCCTCTGGAGAGAGATTGAGGAATCCTCTGCGGTATTTGAGGTTGCACAGGCAATCTATTCGATGAGATTGAGTCTTAAAAGGGTGAGAATATATTTCCTGACAAATGGAGTCGCCCCCGCAGAGATTTTTGAGCCCGAAAACTCTGATTCCATAGAGGTCTCAAACCACATTGTGGATATAGAGAGACTGTTTCAGGCCTCGAGGAAGGGCAGTGTACGAGAGCCTATAGAAGTCTCGAAACCAGAGCTTGAGGGGGGGATTCCTTATGTCGTTTTGCCAATGGAAAATGAGACCTATGAGTCAGTTCTTGCAATCATACCAGGTGGCGTATTGGCATCTCTGTACGCGAAGTGGGGTCAACGCCTTTTGGAACAGAATGTTCGTTCCTATTTGCAGGCACGGGGATCAGTTAACAAGGGAATCATAGAAACAGTCATTGAGAACCCTACAATGTTCTTTGCATACAACAACGGAATTTCTGCTATTGCAGAATCTGTCTCTACTGAACAGACAGTGGGTGGTGGAGGAATAATCACCGGTATTAGGAATTTCCAGATTGTCAATGGTGCTCAAACAACTGCCTCATTGAGCGACGCTTACCGAAACAGGGGGGCAGATATTTCGAGGGTTTTCGTGCAGGTCAAGATAACAGTGCTAAAGGATCCCTCATCAGTGGAATCAATTGTTCCTTTGATTTCGAAGTATGCAAACACTCAAACAAAGGTAAACCTATCGGACTTCAGTGCGAATCATCAGTATCACAGGAAACTGGAACAGCTTTCCAGAACAACTTGGGTTCCAAATGCATATGGAAAATCGACAACCAAATGGTATTACGAAAGAACGAGGGGGGAGTATATAAACGATCTAAACGCTGAGCCAACGGAGTCGAGGAAGAAGGTATTCAGGTCAATATATCCAAAGAACCAGATTTTGAACAAGACCTTGGTTGCCAAATACGAAATGTCTTGGAATCAGCAACCACACATCGTTAGCCTCGGCTCTGAAAAGAATTTCAGTCACTTCATGGACGCCATTCTTAGAGGTCAATCATATGCCCCAGATGAGGGCTATTTTAAAAGACTTGTTGCTAAGGGTATCCTATTTAAGGAGTGTGATAAGATCGTTTCTCAGCAGAACTTCGGAGGATACAAGGCAAATACAGTCACTTACACTGTTGCATGGTTCTCGCACATCACCGCACAACGCTTGGATCTTGAAGCAATATGGAATGAACAGAAACTGACTGATGCCACAGCAAATTCACTGATGACCCTTTCAAAATTAGTATGGCAGCACATAAGTAACCCGCCAGCTAATATCAAAAACATAAGCGAATGGTGCAAAAAAGAGACTTGTTGGAGACAGCTGATAGAAAAGCACCATCCAGAACTTAATTTGGGCTCAGAGCTAATCTCGTTAGAGAAGGAGTTTCCCAAGGAATATAATAATTTCCGAATAGTCACGGGTTACACTAATGAAGAGGCCGAGGAGATAAAGAAGATGAAATCCATACCGGCTGATGTTTGGTTCTCAATAGCAACATGGTCAAAGAAAACAGACAATCTGTTACCTTGGCAAAGGAAGCTTTCATTCAATTTAGGAAAGATCCTGAAACAGGGAAGAGAGCCTACTCCAAAGCAGGCTCACCAAGGTCTCATCCTATTTCAAGAGGTCTCGGAGCATGGGTTCACTTATCCAAAATCCACCGAAAATACACAATAAGACTATTCCGGGAAATTGAAATCATTAAGAGACATAAAGAAGACTTAGAATTTAAATCTACGAGAAGACTAGCTTGTTGGATGCATCAGCTCTGATCAATTGGAATCTGTCTTCTGTCTTTTAAGGCTACCTCCGAGAGATGGCTGAAAGGTAGCACAAGATGTGGATACTGGGCACTGGTCGCATTCTGGTAATCTTGGATGGCAAACCTCTGCCGCTAGGTCGATAAGAGAGAATGCAAAGACTTTTGAATCGGTCTTGCACTTGAGCTGTCTGTATAGGTTCTTCAGTTTTCTTTCCCTTCTCAGCCCATCACTTATTGGAATTCCATAAATTCTACAGATTATTCGTACAGTGTTTGTGTCTAGCAGCGGATCATCTGCATAGCCTGAAAAGACTCTAATCGCAGAAGCTATATAGTCACCAATCCCGGGCAGGCCCAATAGTTTCTCTTTATCCATTGGAATCTGACCTGAGAACTCCCTCTCTATGATTGTGGCTGCTCTCTTCAACAGATTCACACGCCATGCAAGCCCAAGGGGTCTTAAGATTTTGAATATATCACCCATATAGGCTTCAGAAAGAGTCTTTACATTGGGGAATTCAGTTATGAATTTCAGGTATATTGGGACGACATTTTCTGCCCTCGTCCTGTGGAGAAGAATCTCCGCTATCATAATATTGTAAGGATCTCTCTCCTCCCGCCAGGGGAAGTGCCTTGCATTAACGCTCCACCATTTCAATAAATCTATAGAAAAGGTGC
>JAJYUX010000139.1 GCA_021792315.1 archaeon | reverse complement strand
ACCAGGGAAGCAGCGGGGAAGGGAAAACCCGCTGTCGAGGAACTTTTTCGCGGGGGCGAGAAAATGAGCATGGAGAGTCAAATCCCTGCGGGAGCAGTTCAAAACAAATGGGAGTACTGGGATTTGAACTCACACTCCACTTGTCACTTTTGGTCTTCAGGAGGTTTCACACGGTGAAAGACCCAGTAGATCCACAGATCGAAAATACTGATATTTGTATGCGATTATACATAAAAAAGTATGATTTATTATATACCATTGTATTGCATACCATGTGAAAAGGGAAGCATTCATGGACTACCTGAGATCAAACAAAATACATGTTTTCAACATTCATTTTGCTGCAAGAATTGCAAGAGAACCAGAAAAGTACGTGTCCATGAGACTGGCAACCATGCCGCATATAAGACGTGTCGCAAGAGGCATCTACTATCTCGATGATGCCAGCATACAGGAGATTGCTTCCAGCATCTTGTCCCCATCGTATGTGAGTCTACTATCGTCCTTTTTTCTGAGAGGGGTTACGACTCAGGTACCCATAGAAATTCAAGTTATGGCACCCGTGCAGCACAAGAGTGTGGAACTCGAAGGGTACAAGATCAGGTTCATCAAAATGGATCAAAGGAGGTTATTCGGTTACTCTATGCTGGATGGAGCGATGGTGGCGGACCTGGAAAAAGGAATAGTCGATTCGCTGTATATGAACCTGTACTCTGACGAAGTTCTGGACATAATGCGGGAAAGCCGCGATGCTATAGATGCGAGGAAGCTAAAAGAGTATGCCGTACGGATGACATCAAAATCGACCATCAGCAGACTGGGGTTTGCGATGGAAAGATGTGGCTTTAACGCGGATGAGCTTGAGTCGATGAGATCAGAGAGGTACGTCAAGTTAGGATCCGGCGGAGATCTGAGAAGCAAGAGATGGAGGGTGTCACATGCTGAATAGGGAAGACTTGGTTTCCACGCCGGTTGATTTCAATCTCTACCAAAAAGAGAAGGACTATCTTCAGCACTTGATTTTGTCCAGAATATATTCTAGAGTCGGAACGGACTTGATTTTCAAAGGAGGAACTGCGCTTCAGAAGTGTTTTGGACTGAATAGATTCTCTGAAGACCTTGATTTCACCCAATCTGGGCCTCTGAAACCCAGCACTGTGGAGGGTTCGTTGAAGGAAGTTGCGAGGTTTTATCCCAGCACATACTCAAAGGAAGAGGGCAAGAACACTATTAGCTATAAGGTGAAAATTGAAGGTCCCCTCTTCCGGGGTCCCATAACCCTACAGACAGTGAGGGTGGAGATCAGCGTGCGAGAAGAAGTTATCCTGCCTGCTCTGAATCGTATTATTAACCCATTGTATATTGATCTGCAACCTTACTCGGTGATGGTCATGGACCTCACGGAGATTCTTGCGGAGAAATTTCGGGCTCTGTTGTCCAGGACAAAGGCCAGGGACCTCTACGATGCATACTTTCTCCTGCAAAAAAATGTCAATCTTGACCTTACACTAATAGCTGAAAAACTCAAGTTCTATGGCAAGAGGTACAATCCGGAAGAGCTTTACTCAAGAGCGGCTCAACTCGAACCCCAATGGGAAAAAACCTTGCCCAGTCTTGTTAAGACCGTTCCAGATTTTAACGTTGTCATGTCAGATCTGAGGAAGCATTTGGGTTGACGCCGCTAACTCCCATATTGCCTAAGAGTGTCGCCTTCAAGCGTGAGTTCAGCCATTTGAGAACGACTGAGTGGTGGAAAGATGCTTGGTTGATCCGCAAACATATTGGATAGTAGCCAGACCAACATCAGAATTGTTTCGTTCCTATATACAAGGGTGAGTGGCAAAGACACGCATCTATGGGCATTCTAATCGAAAATACTTCCTTTTCCAAAGGATTTTGAATATAGGAAGGATTTATTCTCTGAGTCGCTAAGGGAGAAAAATGCTGACATTGTTCATCGTAGCCGGTGGAAAACCCTTCGTAAGCGAAAGACCTTTCGTCGTTTCAGGATTTTTGCTAGATGAGCATGAAACTTTTCAGATGAGCGATAGAGTAAAGGAGATCAAGCTACTTACAACTTGGAGAAGGGGTCCGGCTAGAATAACAGGACATGATATTATTCACGGTAAGGGGCCATTCCTTTCTATGCCACTTGACGAAAGGAAGGAAATGCTACATAAGCTCCTTTCTATCATCAGGAAAGTCCAGCTAACCATTATCTTCTCGACCATTTCTTCAAAGGATGAGATCCCACTGTTCGATGCAGAGCGCATTGCGCTGAGAGAAACGTTAATCAGGTCGTGTCTCGCTATCAAGAGAGCAAAAGGGCAAGAAGTAAGGGTTCTGTTGGATCAATCTCAGTGGCACCACGAAAGTATCTGGGGTAACGGAATACGCCATTGGATTGACGACAGTATTGGGCAGCTTGTTGATTCGCAAGAACTCTTTAGTTTGGACCCAACTCATACAGACTTTACTACGGTTGATGCCTTTGGCTTCTTGGAACTTGCAAATATTATTACCTATGTTTTTCGCTTGAATGTGGAATTTGAGTCAAATGTCAAAGAGAGATTTGGAAGATTTGAGTTCCCACTCAAACTCTACTCACGCTATATTGAAGACAAGATTTATGCCGGACTCGAGAACGATGATCCTTCAGCCGGTATTTTCCGCCGTTAGGCGGGGAGTGCCATGCAGTAGCCACACGCCCTCCTGGGGCTGTCGCTCGATATCACCCTTGACGCCAGCCATCAGAGCTCTTTCGCCCCGGCATGCGCGAATTCTTTCCCAATCACCACAGGGCTCTTTCCCTGAGCCAGGATCATCGCTTAGCGTGGTGAGAACCTAGACGACGCGCCTTAAATTTATGATGTTATCGAAGTCTATAAAGTTGACTCCCTGACTAAATGGCAGCCCACGATAATGACATCTTGTTGATTGCTTCAAGGCGAGACGATTCTGGATGGGTGAAAAGAGCTATCGTCGGTAGTGGGAGTACTGGGAGCCATTCCCCGGTTCGTCTCCTCGATTTCCAACTGAGGTCTCTAGGACTCAACTCCCTTTTGTCACGAAAGATCTGCGAGTCAGAGCCTGACTGCGAAACTTTGTCGGATCTCCTGGAGGTGCTCGAATGATCGAAGTTGCTCCGGTATCTCCGGATTTCCGTCTTGTGTTTCCCACGTCTAGAGGGAGGAAACGTGAGGAGGAACTCATGGAGTTCTCGAGAGTCTTCACCAGGATCGCCGAGAAGATAGGATTCAAACTCTCTCCAAGAGGGTGGTGCTATGAACTAGAGAGTATCAGGCTCGTAGACAAGGACCTGTTTGACAAGGCAGAGGAAGTGATCAACGAAGGCAGAATTGCAGGGTTCATAAGCGTCGACCTGGTGGCAGACGAAGATGCAAGACATTCGGAAGGAGTCGAGGTGCCGAACAGATATCCGCCGGCTGAATACATCAGCGA
>JAJYUX010000138.1 GCA_021792315.1 archaeon | reverse complement strand
TTTTCTGGGATGTTCCATTGATGCCGAAGAATCTGGCATGAATCATTCTATCTTAAGGTCTAGGATATTTGAGAATTTGTGAAACTCATCCTCCTGCCATCTTTTGAAATGCTTTCAAAAGAAAGTCGCATGGTTCGCCATAATCAACTATGCAGAAAGCGGTTCAACCGAGTTACAACTTCATGCAACGCAAAGCTCTCCGTAAACAAATCTTTGAGCGAAATATGAAACGGAAAGCAGAGCATACGGTCAACATTATATATTCCATTTCGAGCCTTAGTGCTGGCTTAACACTCATGGTCGATCTTGAAACTCTCGACTACAAACCAAAGGGAATCGACGCTGAATTTCTGTCAAAGAGTACGGAGTACCCGATCACAGGTACTCATGAGAGTCATAACGTCAGAGCTGAGGGAATTCAGCGAAATGACGCAAATGGTAATCCATATCCAACATCCTTCGGGATACACGGTACCAATGTCGCAATCGATTGGGAGACTTGTGTAGCGGACGGCCAGTGCACTGATGTCTGCCCAGTTAACGTCTTCGCGTGGTTTCTTAGAGGAGACGGGCAAGGGGGTTCAGGAAACGACGTGAAAATCGAAAAGGGTTCTGAACAGTGGAATATGTACAGGACTGACAAAATCGATCCGCTGCGCGAAGCTGATTGTATTTTCTGTATGGCTTGCGAGACTGTCTGTCCTACGGTTGCGATAAAGATCACTCCAAAGTGACATTGGGTTCTATCGGAATATCAGAAGCTACATTCTGCCTCATTTCTCTTGAGGCTGTCGTCTCTCAGAGAGAGTTCTCTCGACATCGTTCAGTTGAACCAGTATTTCTTCTCCAGAGGACATCCATTTTATCTTAACCGCGTTGTTCGTAAGCTCCCTTTCGCCAACAATGATGACCACTCTTGTTCCAGTTGATTGAGATTCCAGAATCTTTCTCAAACTGCGTCCAGATATGTCAGACTGGGCGGGAAGACCGGCACTCCGAAGCGATGAAGCTATCTTTGTCGCTACAGACTTGACTCTCGGATCACTTCCTACGGGGGCTACGAAAATCTTCTGCTCCATCTTCTTGGAGAACTTGTACGCAAGCATTGCTCTTTCAACGCCGCCCGCGACACCGGTTGCCCCAATATCTGGTCTCCCATAGACTCCAGGAAGCGAATCGTATCTCCCTCCCCCGCACAGAGCTCCCAATTTCGGATTTTCTCTGTCGAAAGCTTCGAAAACCATCCCGGTGTAGTAGTCTATTCCTCTCACTATGCTCAGATTAACTTCGACATCACTAATTCCTCGTGCAGCGAGTGAATCTATTATGGTGAACAGGTCGGAGGAATCTACCTTTGATGCCTGAAGAGCATGGTTTACTTTGTTCATATCACCAGACAACTTCACGAAATCCACCAGTTTCGAAAGTTGCTCCTTGGATATGCTTGAAGAGTACTCTTCTGCGATTTCATCTGCAGTCTTCTTTGTGATTTTATCGATTGCTCTCATTGCATCCAGAATTCTATCCTTGTTCTCAATCCTTAGTGAGTTTCGAATAAACGACTCCAGAATTAATCTAGATCCTATTGAAATTCTGGGTTTTGTTCCCAGTTTCTTGAAAAGGATTGATGCGAATTCGATAATCTCGGCATCAGCCTCAGAATTCGATGGCCCATACAACTCGGCATCCCACTGATAGAACCATCTGTATTTTCCGAATTGGGGTTCGTCATAACGCCATACGGAGGAATACGCTCCAAGCCGAATCGGGGGGCTCAGATCGCGCCTAGATGCTACGTATCTCGTGATCCCCACTGTTAGATCGAAACGGAGCCCGAGGCTACGATCGCTCTTGTCTTTGAAATAATAGATTTCATCTCTAATTGCTGGTCCGCTCTTTGCTTCCAGCGTTGAAAGATTCTCCAGGCTGGAAGGTTCCATGAGTTTGTAATCGAATATTCTACATGTTTCGAGAAACGCCGATCTGACAATTTCAGAGTTCTCCGCTTCTTCAGAGGAGATATCTCTAAGGCCTCTCGGAAGTGAAAAGTCCATATTCGATCCGCTCTACTGCCTGAGCTGTTTTCCAATTTTAGTCAATTGTGCAAGATAAGCGCTCAATTGGATTTCTGGATTTGCCCCTGAGAGCAATCGATAATCCGCGTCAGCTGTTGCCTGCAGAGCCTCGAAGGATGTGGCATACTTTGATTTTGAAAGCGCTTCGTTTGCGTATTTTATGAAATCGTGCTCGGACATACCGTGGACCTGTATTAGTTCAATCATTTTCGCTCTAGCTGCTGAGAAATCACCGTTGAGCGCGGTTTCTATCACATCTGAAACCTTCGATTTACCAGAGATTCCAGACACTCTGCTTACGTTCTCATTAGTGAGATCTCCAAGGGTAGAAGCAGCTTGAAGCATGTTCATGGCATGTCTCATGTCGCCTTCTGTGACTTGGTAAATTGTGGACAATGCAGTCTTTTGAAACTTTAATCCTTCTTTCTTGCAGATTAATTCCAGATACTGGACTACATCAGATTCTGAAAGCCTTGAAAACCGGAAAACCGCGCACCTGCTCTGGATCGGTTCAATAATATTCGAACTATAATTCGCCGTTAAGATGAACCTGGTGGTCCTAGAACTCTCCTCCATAATCCTTCGAAGTGCGGTTTGAGCATCATTGGTCATTGAATCCGATTCGTCGAGCAAGACAATTCTGAAAGGTATGTTGTCGTGACGATCTGCATAACTTGAAAAGTTCTTTATTCTGACTCGAACGGTGTCGATTCCTCTTTCGTTCGAGGCATTGAGCTCTAGCGTATAATCCTTCCAGACATCTCTCAAGATTTCCCTCGCTACACAGAGAGCTACGGTAGTTTTCCCAGTGCCGGGTGGACCTGCAAAGAGCAAGTGAGGCATCTCGTGAGGCTTACTCACTATGGCCTTCAGGCGATCAACAATCTCCGTTTGGTTCACAACATCTGCGAGTCCTGTGGGCCTGTATTTTTCCACCCACATCAGTTGCTCAGATGGTCTGGCTTCAGATTCACCAGTATGTCGCTTGCTCACATCAAACCACTATCAAAAGGGATAAACTAGAACAAGATACATGCTGAACTGCCGGAAATGGTTTCGGAACGTTGGTATCCGGGTAAAATGAGAGTTCATCTGCAGTTCCTAGGGATAATTTCGTCAATATATCAATTCATGCCGTCTGGACTTCAAGTGATATGACTTGAGATTAGCCTGCGGACGAGTTATAATCTAGTTCGTTGTTCTGATGGATCCGTCGATGTCTTCACAACCAGTCGTCCAGTCGATTCGCGATAGAGAGTTTACCTACCTACTCTCTGGCGTAAGACTAAGAGTGAAACAAAAGATTCCAAAGACCGACATTGGTAGAATTAATTTGGAAGCTAAGAATAAGGGTGATGCAGTAAATCTACCGCGCTGGGAGAAGGGAA
>JAJYUX010000137.1 GCA_021792315.1 archaeon | reverse complement strand
TTTTTTTTCAGATCTCTTAGAGTAAAGTTGTAAAACTCTTCTGGAGCCACATTGCCAAGTAGTTCATTCCCAATCCAATAGGCCTCTGTGACCTTTCTGTCGAAGGGCTGCAATCCATTTGATTTTCCAATTAGGTGGATGAACGGGTAGGCCGCTTCAAAATTCTTCAGTGTCGCAACAAGATTATCATCGATCGAGGATTCTTGTAGGTGACGTAATATTGCTCCTCTATCATCTGGACCGCAATAGCCAAGCTTGTTAGGCATGAAAGCGTGCTTTGCGTGCAAGAGAGCTCCGAATGCGTCTATCTTCGGCATGGGTTCAAATTCTTGACCTCATTACTTCGAGCCAAGCTCGTTTGCGTGCATTTGCTTCTTTGGTGCTGAGGGTGCCAACCGCGAGATTTGCGTATACTTCGACGTATGAATTCAATTCCACGTCGATCATCGACACATCGATATCCTCGACGACTTTGCCATCTCCCAAGAGTTTGACCGTTGCCTTCGGCTTGTTTAAAGAGACGACTTTTCCCACCCGGGTGATGCACATACGTTTGTAAATAATCTGATAATCAAGTAAAGCATTTCGGTTCTTGATAATTGGTGCGTTATCCGTTCCTGGCATTGTATCTGACGGTTGAAGGTTCTCACATATCGAAGCAAGAGGGAGCTATCTTGTACAGAAGAGTAATCATCAGATTTGGTAAACCTGATTGCAGTGGATCCTGTCTCGAGCTCACGTGCTTATTGTCTTTATCAACCTGGGCGGAAATGTGACAACCTACGCATGCCGGTACGAAGGCATAACTGGCTGTCAATCTACATTACGGAACATCTGCACTTATAATGGACACGCACAGAGTTGAATGTGTAGGAAGGCCCTAATTGCTGG
Organism: archaeon; assembly: GCA_021792315.1. Next base: position 2,574 of record JAJYUX010000137.1, on the reverse strand, counting down.
CTGTACAGAAACAAAGATTAGCCCAAGTTGTCTCTTGGCTAAACATTACACTGTTGGGAAGGTAATCATAGAAGAATTCTATCCAGTTTCCGTCGTGATCTCTCAGATAGTACACTCCCTTCACTTCATTCATATCGTCTGGAGTCAGAGCTGGGACAGCGCCCTTTGATACGAGCTTCCTGAATGTCTTTCCCGCATTCTGCACCTTGAAGTCGATGTGATCAAGGCCCTCACCCGGAACGTATGGTGTGGAGTACGGAGAATCAGAAGGATACCAGTTTAGCACCAGTCTTTGATGAGATCGAGGATCTTCAAGCAAAACCCACCTCCCACTGTGATGCATCTTTCCTTCCCTGACTTTTCTCAATCCCAGATGTTCGGTGTAGAACTTTTCGGATCTCTCAAGCCCGGTAACGCTTATTCCAAAGTATCTGAGAACCACGAATCCGACTCTTGCGCAGTGTGATTTAGAGATAGAACCAGCCCACGCCAGCTAGACATCAGTTCGGGGCGTATGCCCAGCACATTTCTTGAGAGCCAAGATGTAAGATAGTCTAAACAGCTCGACCGCAGCCTGGACATCGGCTTCCTCTCTTATCCTAAAAGTGATCCAACCGCTCTGAGGCAAAATATGATGAGGTTCAGCTCTTCCTTCCGCTACTAGTTTATCTCTTTCTGATTTCTGGAACGCAATGTCAGCTTGGTAATCACCATGGATGTGGCCTATCTCCCGTTTGCCCAATCTGAACTCTGTTCCTCCGAATCGGTGGGGCAGAGAAACAACACTTTCCCACTTGCTGACCACTTCAACTATCTTTCCATGCGCGTTTTTCACAGTCATTCTGTTGACACCAGCCATCGTACGCTTTAGACTTTGCAGTCGCACTTCTTCAGTTTCAAGATTCTCAACTGAAACTTTGGTGGAACTAGGTAGACGTCCTGAACCGAAGTTCCCCTTGCAAGCGATCTGTCCAGAGGCGAATTGTGTCTGTATCCCCTCTTTTCAAATTCCTCTACTACTGACTCATGTCGCAGATACAGCGCCCTGAGCTTCCCCTTCCATCTCAAAGTTTCGGGATGAGTGGAGAAACCTTTCTTTTTAAGTACAAGTATCGACCAGATAGCATGTATCTCCCGATGCTCTGCGAGCAGGTGGTTTCTACAAAGCCTAGACGGTGAGATATCCCATACTCTCATTCGAGAGTTCTACTTGTCCCTTTGTCTAATAGTTTGTCATTGCCAGACCTGACCACGCTATCAAAGATCGCATCAGAAATCTCTTGCCATGGAACACATGTGAGGCTGGACTTTCATAGAGTGGCAAGCGCACTTAAAGCCAAGCAGTTGACTCTTCCTTCAGCCGAAAACTATTGTCGCATAAAAGTTGCACTTGATATACCCTCTTACATTATTGAATGATACAGATACTCCACACCATAGGCTAGGATCGCACACAATATAGTGACCAGAACCCAGTGCCAAATCATAGAGAAGAGCTCTGACTTGTTTACTACCGTCGGACCTTTCGCACTACCGGCTCCGACCATGCCCCCTATAACCACTTGAGTTAGTGAAATAGGAACTGAAATTTGCGTGAACGCCCAAGTTACAAACGCGGTACTTAGTAAAGCCGCCACAGTTTTCAGACTACTCAATCGAACTATCTTTTCACCAACGACTTTGGCAATCGATTTTCCAAAGAGTGCGGTTCCTGTTACGATGGCCACGTAGATTGAAATTTCAATCAAATAAAGTAGTCCTGTTGAAAACTCCATGCCTGAAGACTGAACTATTATTGAGTAAATCATCCCGCCATTGTTAGCACCTAAAGCATAGGACACATAGAATACGGCGAGCAATAGTACGATCCGATTTGCCCAGGATGCTGTAGATAGGGAAGTTGACTTTACTGCTCTTTCTCCAATCTCATAAAACGCGATCGCAACCCCCGCACAGATGAATGGCGCGACCAGCCAGGATCCAACTATTCTTAGAAGTACAGTGTAGCTTACGCTTACGTTGCTTGAAATCGCGACCCCTACAAAAGATCCGACAATACAATTTGACATACTCACCGGAATCTTTGCAATCGCAAGTGAGAAAAAGAGAACAAGAGAGGTGGCTGCTCCGACTAGAACATCTCCGCTTGAGATGTGAGTTGTAACTAGATTTCCAACGATGCTTTGAGTCATTTTCGATCCCTCAAGGAGAAAACCTGCTAGCATGCCCAAGAGAGTTACTGCAAGCGAAATGTTGTATCTGATCAGATTCGTCAGGTTGCCTGTTGTCAGTCCGGAGTTATTCCAACCGAGAACAAACGCGAGAAGTATTGAGACTAATATCAGGAGCTCTATTAAGACAATTGTCGGGATGACAGGAATCGCCAAGCGAGCTGATTCCTACCTTTAACTATAACCTTTCGCGATTAGGGCAAGTAAAGCATCAGAAGCGTCCTCGGCGTTATCAGCCACATCATCAGCAGTCTCCAAAAACTCCCTCAACATTACAATATCAAGTGGATCTGCGTTAACCTCGTTTCTCAGAAGATTTTGAAGAATCGAGCCGCGAATTTCA
>JAJYUX010000029.1 GCA_021792315.1 archaeon | reverse complement strand
CCGCGAATGGAAGTGTTACTACTCCAATCATTAGGGCTCCTGTTGGTTTCAGTGCGTTAGCAATCACCCAAGAAGCTCCGGTACCAGTGCCTCCGCCTAGTCCGGATGCTACGCAAATGAAGTTCGATCCTGAGGTACTCCTTTTCAACTGCTCTATTGACTCACGAGCTGCCTGCTCTCCCCACTGTGGATGACCTCCTGCCCCCATCCCACGAGTTGATTTCTCACCAAGGAGGATTTTCCCATCCGCCTTCGTGATGCTAAGATGTGTCACGTCTGTGTTTGCAGCGATCAGCTTAGCACCGGAGACACCTCCTTTCTTCTGCTTGACCCAAGAGACAATATTGCATCCTGCGCCTCCAACTCCAATGACAGAGACTTGAGGTCGTGAAGCAAGCATAATTGCCTTGGTTCTTTCTGTCTCTAACATTTCGTCCATTCTCGCTTGAGTATCAATGTAATGCGGCAAATCAATAATCAGAGCATTCGATACTCAGATACATTATACCATTTGTGAACCAGTAAAGGGTAACAACGTAACGAATTCTTGATGAGATACAGACGTTCGTATTCAGAATCCGTTATGAAAAATGCTTACTTTGCTGCGCCAGTACAACTTTAGATACTCTGGCTCCGCGGTGTGTTGGCGGCGAAAATTAGTGCCGGAAAGTGATGACCTGAAATCGCGACTGCGCGTTCTTCCAGATTGGCCGAAAAAAGGAATAAACTTCATTGACATTACAACAGTGCTGCAAGATGCCAAAGCATTTCGGGCGGTAGTTGACTCACTTTCTGCTCATTTTGGCAAGTCCAAAGTGGACTTGATAGTCGGAATAGAAGCTCGCGGTTTCATAATTGGATCACCAATTGCTTACAATCTGAACGTGGGTTTCGTACCTGCGCGTAAGAAAGGAAAACTTCCTTCGGACAAGCTTTCGGTCGAGTACACCTTGGAGTATAGTTCGGAACTCCTTGAGATGCACCGTGACTCCGTAATTCGAGGACAAAAGGTGGTCATTGTGGACGATCTGCTTGCTACTGGCGGAACCGCAGAAGCTACAGCTAAGCTCGTGGAGACCATGGGAGGTGCCGTGGTCGGACTAGGCTTCCTTGTGGAGCTCGACTTTCTAAATGGAAGGGAGAAACTCAGAAAGTATGACGTCGTCTCACTGGTTCATTATGACAGATGAGCAATGCAAACAAGTCAAGGTGACTCTGGCAGAACGTACCACTTCACCTTGTCTCCGACTCTTGCACGCATTTTCCAAGAGAATGACTTTGGAGCATCCTCGATAGACGTTTTTAATTCAGTCAGACGTTGGCGCACAATTTCTTGATCGCCCTCGGGAATCGAAAGTTCGGAAAGCATCGAGAGTATCTTGTCGACATTCATTGTGAGAGTCTTCCAGACTCCCCAATCATTGGAAGCAAGGCCCACCAATCGCAGCTTTTCTATCACTTGTCCCTTTGGATTTTTCTCGTCCGACATCGGGTTGTCGAGAACCAAGGCAATCAGATCAGTAATGTCCTTCTTGTTTATTTCCACAATCTGCAGTTTTGTGAGCAGAAGGTCAGCTGGAGAAAGCGTCCTCTCTCTCAACTCCAGTCTATCCTTGAAGTCGAATTCGTGACACATCAGGAACTTGTCCAGGAAGATGTCAATCCGCCGTCCATTAGTCTCGTCAATGAAAAGAAGTCTAGTATCGCCTTGAAGCTTGTTGAAGAGTCCTTTGGTCTTGTATCCCAAGTCTTCGAACAGACTTTCTATTTGTCTTCCTTGCTTTCGTAGACCTACGAAATCGAGATCGTGATAGTGCCTAGCGTACATCGGCTTTGACGCTGAAGGAGAGCTGAACCAAACACCAACGCCGCCGAGCAACCGGATAATTATCTTCCGCTCATGGGCAAAGTGAAGTATTCTATCAGCCTCCAAGAATACGTTTGGCTGGATCATGTTTTTCGGCTGATTCCTTTCCGTCTCTTTAGCCACCTCCAATAAAATCGCCTAACCGCTAACAAGCAGATAGTCCGACAGCTTCTTCTCTTCCATATCCACTATTGCTCCTCGAAGTATTCCTTGACCATACTCTGAGCCGGGGTTGATGCAAACAGTCCGCCCTAGTTTGTATATGCCCCTCGATTCATGGATGTGACCATGGAGGCCCAAAATAGGCTGATATGATTGAATCGCTTGTCTTACCGCAGAGCTTCCCGCAGGTATCATCACAGGATGACCGCCCTTCATCACCGGTTTGAAGCTCTCGTCGATTTGGGGGGCGGCATCGATGCCAGACTCGATGGGAGGGACATGGACGCTGAAAATTGAGTTGCCCAGATCTTTCATCTTTGAGGCCATATGGTCTAGTTTCTTCTTCAGCGTTTCTTCGTCTGCTTCGCGTGGGCTGTTCCAAGGGGTTCTATTGCTGGTGCCAAGAGAGAGCATCTCATGCTCAGCTATCTCGACTATCTCCTCTTCGCAATAGATTACATTTTCAGAGACATGGGCTTTGAGGGTGTCATCCACTATGAAATCATCGTCGTTACCAACGGAAATGTAGCATTTTGCTCCACTTTCCTTCAGTCGCTCGTCGGCAAGCTTCACCCAGCGTTCCAGAGAGTCCTTCATTGCTTGCGCGAAGACTTCATCGATCTTCGCCTTATTAGATTGTATTTCGCTGAACTGATTTTTCGCGAGTCTAATCGAGTAGATGCCGCCCTCAGCCAGATTCTTCTCAAACTCGGCTATTTTCTCTTCCTTAGAGAATGTCACCTGGTCTCCGAGATAGTCTGCTGTCCACCTTCCAGGTCCTTCTTCAACAATCGGGACCATTATTTTTCCTGTGATGTCTCCGCCAAGGATCAGGTATTCAGCTTTGTAGAATTTGGCGGCATTTAGGAACTTTCGAAAGCATCTGTCAGATCCGTGAATGTCTGTTACGAAGAATAACCTACTCTTCTTTGCCAACGACTCTCACCATTGTCCTAACTCAAAGAGAACTGAAATCTTGGAGTCTTTGTCCAGCATCTGTGCAATACGATCTTTCCAGATATCACTCTTCGAGGCAAGGACGAAAATCCCCGAAATTCGGCACCCAGCCTCCTTTGCAAGAGATACTAGGCCTGACATTGTCCTGCCAGAGGTCGCAACATCGTCAACTATCAAAATAGAACTTGACTTTTTTATCAGACTTTTTGGAAGGTACAGTGTTGAAACTTCTGAAGGATTCGTAGAGGGGAGGTCTGCCTCGAAATAGGTTCCAGTTCCCGAAGACTTTGTTCTCGTGGCGTAGATCACTGGTACTTGCATTTGGATAGCAACCGCGGTTGCGAGTGTGATGCCTGACGCTGCAGCAGTCAAAACGAGATCGCATTTGGTTTTCGAAAATTGCATGGCCACATCTGCTGAAATCCAGCGGAGAGCGTGGGGATCTCCTGTAACCTGATGTAGATCGAGATAGCCGTTTGGAGCAACTATCATCTTCTGCCTGAGCTTTTCTTTAAATCCAGATTTCTTGAGCAATGTCCTTTCCAGAAGATCGGCCTGCTCTCTAGATGGCCTGGTCGAACCTGTGACGTACCTGCAAAGAAGTGTGGGATGAACTCCGCTGAGAGATTCCATCTGGGAGTAAGTCATACCTCCCTTTAGTATCCTCAGACGTTCAATCACCGATTGCACATATTCAAAGGACATTGCTGGCCCGAGTTTGCCCTTTGAGCGGTTTCCTTTTCCCTTTCGCGCAGCCTCTTGCAATTCAGGAGGTGCGTATCTTTACTATTCTATGTAAATATTGCTCGCGGGCTCATAAAAGATTTATAGAAACTATTCAACCCGTTGTGGTACATGACCGAGCAGAAGTCAAAAGTCTTCGCCCGAGAATCCACCGGGCTTGTGAAGAATGTTTCCCTTTTGGATGCAGTTTCTTTGAACGTGAGCAGCATGTCGGCAGGCGCTGCGCTGGCCACAATAGCTTTCACGATGTCTGTTATCCCGCAGGTACTGACTTCCTACAACGGGATAAACCTCGTGTATGGGTCAATAATTGCTTTCTTGATTACAGTTCCTCAGATGATTGTTTACACGATAATGACTCGTCGCCTTCCGCGAACTGGCGGCGACTACGTGTGGACTTCTCGAGCATTTGGAGGCTTTGTTGGAAGTACGGTTTCATTCATGGGATATACAGTTGAAACCATGGCTTTCATGGCTCTGATCGTATTTTCGACAGTCCTGGCAATTGGTGCAGTGCTGGTTCAAATGGGCATGATGCAGTATCTTGGTTTGGCCATCCCAATTAATTATGGTGGTGATGGAGTCTCTCAATTTGTTCTTGGGGCTATTATCTACGCCATTCTGATCCTGCTAAACATATTCAAGCCGAAGTACGGTTTCAAGCTAGTCTCAGCAACGATGATTATTGGTATCTTGAGCTTGGTTGTTGGAAATGCAGTCCTTCTCGCCGCCGGCAATCATGGTGTACAGACCTACATCAATAGCCTCCAAATCAACGACACAACTTACGCGTCAGTTGCTTCCAGTGTTACCGGGCCGACATTCAACTTTGGAAAGACTATCTTCTTGATGCCATTCTTTGCAATGTTTGTATATCCATGGTTCGTTGCTGCCCCTGCTGTTGCCTCTGAACTCAAAGGCAAGAGATCGACGAACTGGAACGTTCCTATTTCTGCATTGATTTCCCTGATCATAGTCACCGGTTCATTTGCAACAATGTACTACGTAGGTGGATACAACTTCGTAACAGGGGCATTCTTCAATGGAACTCTAGTCAATGACTACTCATTCAACTTCTGGACGCTTGCAATGGGAGTTTCGCCGAACACAGCAATCGCGGCCTTCATCGGGTTTGGATGGATACTATGGAATATCGGCATACTAGCATACGGAATAATTGGGATTTCGCGCTACATATTTGCCCAAGCATTTGATAGATTCCTACCAGAAAAAATGTCCTATGTCAGCCCAAGGTTCAGGTCTCCAGTCATCGCTCACGTCGTAGATCTTGTTGTCACAGTGGCCATTCTCGGCATTGCAATCGCAGCCTATGGCTATATTTACTCGCTTTATGGAGCCATTATGGCCTCAATGATATATTTCATCTTCGTCGGAGGAGCGGCTGTGGTCTTTGCTAGGAGGAATGAGAAGGGAGGCATGAAAGCGCTCCTTTCCATCGCAGGAATTTTGAGCGCTCTAGTCTTCGTGTTCCTGACATACCAGTTCCTGGCTTACCCAGCAGTTTGGGGAGGAAACATATTCGCCTATGGTTATGTCGCCATTTCCGTCGTGCTGGGTGCGGTGATATATCTCATCTCAAAGAGTTATCACTTGAAGCGCGGTATCGATATTGGAATGGCGTACAAAGAAATTCCTCCAGATTAGCTCTCTTAGGGCTCAATACTTAATCAAGCAAGCTTGGATAGGAACTTGGTTTGCAGGCAGCTTCTTTGGGCGACCCGACTCTGCTTAACGACTGGCATATCGTAGCAGAGTCGAGCGACCTACGAGATGGAATGACAATCCCTGTCAGGCTGCTAGGAGAGGATGTTGTAGTTTGGAGAGCAGACGGACAAGTCCATGCATGGCAGGATCTTTGTCTTCATAGAGGGGCGAAACTTTCACTTGGCAAAGTCGAGCGGGGAAATCTCGTTTGTGCATATCATGGCTGGACTTATGGGACTGACGGCATGTGCGTCAGCATCCCAGCGCACCCAAATCAAATTCCACCAGCCAAGGCTTGTGTTAGAAGATACCTAGCGAAAGAGAAGTATGGATACGTCTGGGTCTGTAAAGGCACACCTACGTCCGATATTCCGAACTTTCCAGAGTGGACCGATTCTTCATTTAGGAAAATCTATTGTGGCCCCTACTCGGCCAAAGCAAGCGGTCCCCGACTCGTCGAGAACTTTCTCGATGTAGCTCATTTGCCTTTTGTCCATGAGGGACTTCTTGGAGATAGGGACCATGCTGAAATCAACGATTACGAAGTGAAAACTGATTCTCATGGTATTACTGCAAGTAACATCAGAATCTGGCAACCAGACCCTGACGGCACAGGAATAGGAGCGCCAGTAGTCTATACCTACAGGGTCTTCCGACCATTGACAGCCTATTTCACAAAGGAATCTTCGGCTCAAGGCTTCTCGATATTCATGAGCGTGACGCCAGTGGATATCGTAGAAAGCAAGATGTGGATGATAATAGCAATGAACTATGCTGCAGAGGTACCGGACGAACAGATCGAGAAATTCGAAGATAGTGTTGTAGCTCAGGATATGAGAGTTGTTGAATCGCAGCGTCCAGAAATGCTCCCGCTAGACCTTCAAGCAGAACTTCATCTTCGATCCGATCGAACTGCGATCGCGTACAGAAAGTGGTTGAACGAACTGGGATTGACCTTCGGTACTTCTTAATAGAACCTCTTGCAGCAATTATAATAACGCCACCGGTGCAAGTTCCGTTTCTTCCTAGAGGACTTGAAATTGCGCGTACGTGGACGAATGGAAATCGCGACCGCAGGGATCCTCTATGGAACGGTAACCGTCGGAGCGAGCCTGCTATCTAGGAATGGAGTTCCGGTTCTCGCAGTTTCTTTCTTCTTTCTGTCTCTTTCTTTGATTGTGCTAGCGCCTTTTGCTTTCAGGAAGGGATTTGCTAGCAGGGTAAAGAGATCTTCGCGGTTCTTACTGGCATACGGTCTTATTGGAGCATTTCTAGTGCTTTCGCAGTTTGTCAGCCTGTCGATGGGCGTATCTCCAGCCATTACAGCATTGCTCTTGTACACTCAACCGCTTTGGACCGTCGTCTTCGGTCGCTTGTTCTTCTCCGAAAAGATTGATCTTTCGAAGTTGGGAGTCATTGTACTTGCACTTAGCGGTGCTTTGTTCGTCTCGAATCCTTTCTCAGAATCTGCACAATCGAATCTTCAAGGGACATTGTTAGTTGGAGAGGTGATCGCGCTACTGGGCGGAGTGTTTCTCTCCGGATGGATAATACTTGGTAAGAAAGCCCGCTTGAGCGAATTCATAAATCCTGCAGAACTGACTTTTGCTGCAAGAGGCAGCACCCTAATCTACGTCACAGCAATATGCGCCGTAGCCATCTTGTTAGGTCAGAACCATCTGCTCGGAAGCCCCACAGTCATTTACTCAAATTTCGCATACCTCTTTGTTTTTTCGATTGTCGCCGGAGTCTTGCCCGATTATCTGTTTTACCGCGGCATTGAAAAAGTGCAATCGGTTCAGGCAGGGGTTATTCTGTTACTAGAACCAGTTTCTGCTGCAATTCTTTCCGCCGCGCTGCTGATCTCTGATCTTGGCATGTTTCAGATAGTTGGAGGCGCTCTTATCCTACTTTCAAATTATTTCGTAATAAAATCTGAATGAGTGAGAATGTGCAATGGGCCAAAAATGGGCCAATCACACAATGGCCATTATCCAACACACCGTGAACCCAAAATCTTGCGAATTTTGCATTAATCTCGCTTGCCAAAGCATCCTTTCGAATCAACAATTTTTGACACATTCGTCTCCTTGAGGGCCAAAATCATGGTATAGGCCAGTTTACCTAGGCCGAAATACCAACCATGGCCAATGTCAACACTACTTGACTCACAGGTATGATTAAATCACTCTTGGCCAGTCGTCGGGCCGATAATTTCCAAAATGACTATCGAAAATACGGAGTATGCGAACAACCAGCCTACAAGAACCGATGTGCAGCAGCAAGTGATGTCTGCTGAATTCGAAGTTTCGGTCAAAGACTGGTGGATCGAAGGTGGAAGACTAGTGATCCCAAAGGAATATCGACAGCATTTTCCAAGGCCTGGGGAGCCCATTGTCCTCATCGATTACGAGGGCAGGATGTACAGGTCGAAAATGCACAACTTGTGGCAAGGCGTCGATGTAGGCCGTATAGACGGGATTAAGCCGTTCTACAAGAACCATGCTATCGTTACCCAAGGAACGAAGCTCCACATCAAAGTGACAGGCAACAATACAGCCGTAGTGTTACTTGGGGAAAGAGCCTCGAAGTAATTCATTCATACGACCATACGATAGACAGCAGCCTAAACTCCTGCTGTCTTTTCTTTTCCTATTTCTTGGGCAACTTTTGCAGGGCCCTTCATTTCGTATCTAGCTTGCACTCTATATCGCAAGTATCTATCATCAGGTGAAAACCGAGGTGGATGTGGACTCGAAGTTTCTGCATTACACTTAGGACAAACAGTCTTCAGAGTATAAGACTGACAGTTCCTGCATTTTCGAAGGAGTCTATTCAACTTGCTTCCGCGATTCCTCTCGTGCGAAAGCGAATTTGCCCTTGCTCTTCTCAACGATAGTTTTGATCTTTTCAAGGGAGGACTGGAGAGCTTTTTCTGCAATTTTGTAATTCTCCGCTCTAATCGTCAGGCGGTACTTTGGCGTGCCGAGATAGGTCACCTTCACCTGAACACCCTGACTCTTGATGTCTTCCGCTGCTTTTAGTGCGTTCTTAATTACTTCGATTCCGTCGGAAGTTTTCACACGTATGTCCATTATTCCGCGAACTTCAACTATTGGAACAGCAATCTTCTCGCGTGCAAGCGACTCTAATGGCTCGACATATTTGGGATCGAGGTTCAGTTTCTGAATTGCCTTCTGACCACGTCTTGCCACATCTTCGAAAGCGTCATACAACGAATCGTATTGCTCAGTTATCGATTCCTGTAAGCTCTTCAATGCGGCCTCGTCGAGATTCAGGCGCAGCTTGAGACCATCCATGATCGTCTTTGCTTTCTCAGTTTTCTTGACCTCGATGATCTTGGTCTTCCGCTCCTCTCCTGAGACTTGTCGCAGAGAAAGATCGATTTCTCTTCTGGTACGATTTACTCTAATGACTTTAAGGACTATCTTCTGCCCAGGCTTGGCATATCGCTCGATATCTCTGACCCAGCCAGTAGCAATCTCGCTGATGTGAAGAAACGCCGGTAACTTGTTGTACTCGTCTAGAGAAACGTAGACCCCGTGAGCTGTAATCTGGTTTACACTGGCAATCACTAGTTCGCCTTCTTCCGGCATTTGTTGTGCCTGGGATGCGTGTTCGACTGCCAAAGCCAGATCATCGGTTCCTACTAGTTGCCGGTGCGTTGACGGGTAAATAGATTTCTGGTGCGGGACTGGATTTTATGTGAAATCCAATCTCTTGATCTCTGCCGAGAGACTGTCGGACAATTCGACTTTCCCGCCTGTGTTGTAGGCAAGTACCTCTCCACACTGCTTGCATTTCACTTCCCGCCCACTATTGGAATAGAAGACATTCTCAGTTCCGCACTTCACACAAGTGCCCGAGAGAAACTCGCTCTTCGGCCTTGGTATACTGACTCTTTCTTTTCTTACCAAAACTCCACGCCTCTCATTGCTCAATCTCTAGCTTTCGGAGCCGTATGCCTAGCCGGATAACATACTTGCCACACTCTTTGCACTTCAATCTCAGTATCTGTTTCTTCGTAGTCTTTGCAGTCCTCACAAGTTTCGGAAATTTCTGCCCGCCATAACCATGAATATCCTCTTCATGGCGCCTGGCTCCTATTGCGGTTGCTCTTTGTTTTCCCGCCTTGTAAATCCCAACCGTATGAAGGGTGTGCTTGTTGCACTTTGGACAGAAAGTGTTCATCTCTTTTACCATTTTCATCTCAATGCACCGAACCGTCTATCTTCCTAATTTTGATAGCAGACCAAGCGACTTCCTTCATTTATTAACCAATCGCGCTGCTTACCTTTATTCTTCTGGTTCGGTCCACACCCTTGAGATGATACCTAATTTGACCAAATTCTTTGCGTTCTCCAAGGGCAGAATTGCCACGTCCTCAGGGTCGAATGGACCATAAGTTCCGAGGTCCGTACCAGAAATAGCGGAATACGGTTGCAAGAATCTAACTATTACGTACTTTTGCTTAACCGAATCATTGGCACGATCGATTTCCGCGACCTGCCCACTGAAAATCGCTTGTCCTATCCTCTCAGTCCTCTTTCTCGATTGAATCAGTGGTTCGACTATGTACCTCTCCTCAGGCGTCAAATTTGTAGTATCCATATCTGGATACTCCCTAAACTTGGAGATGCGGAGTTCTATCAATCTACGCGCTATGTCGTACAAGATCTTCCTTTCTGCAAGACTCAATTCAGAGACCAAGCTTCGTTCTCTTTCTGAGCTCTCCGACCTTATTGTTTTGATGTGTGCCACGATATCTCGGTAGGTATTGGGATTGATTTTCAACAAGTCTTTGGATCTATTCTCATCCTCAAGCAATCTGTTTAACTTGTCTGCAAGCGTTTCATTCATGATGTCTATCCTACCCAGCCTGCTCCTGCGTTCGATTCAATACCCCGGGGGCCAAGACTTTCGCAGCTCCTTTTGCAATCAAATAGACGGCCAAATACATTGGTAATTTCTTTGTTTCGTTTTTGAATGGTCCATAGACGTTGCCACCCAAGCTTATCTGCGGACAAATATCTATCTGGACTTCTATTGGGTCATTTCTTTCCTTTAGTGCGATAGATTCCAATAAGGGATCAAAGCTCGAAAGGTCGGTGCATTCTCTTTTGACTAGCCCTGTCTTTTGGTTCAAAGTCCCTGTCATCCTGAATATTCTGTGAATGTCTGTCGTAACCATGGCATCAATCTTGACTGAAATCTCCTTTGCGGCATGCAGCAAAAACTCGTCAGACTTTGAATCATTGGTATCATTGACCAACTCTTGAAGCCGATCTGAGTATTCATCAGATTTGAAGGGATTGCTGCCCGGCGGTAAATTTCTGATGTATCTTGCCATTCTTCCACGCCAGCCTGGGTCGCTCAGAGCTAGTCGGAGCGTCTTGAAGGATTGGGTAATAATGCCCGTTGCCGTGAGGTAATCTGCCAGTTCCGATCTCCCATGCTGATCGAGCTCTTCTAGCGCGCTTCCAGAAACTAGGATGTGGTATCCAGCATTTCCGGAAAAAGCAATTTGCGTGTTTGATCCACCTATCCCGAAATCACTTTCCAGAAAATCAAGCAACTTGTATGTTTCCTTCTTCGTTCCTTCAATGCAAGTTGGACAAGCCCAGGATTGCTCTAGGATGCGATTCCCTTTGCATGCAGGACAAGTATCGGGCCTCAGACCAAACTCCTTTCTACCGCATTGTTTGCAGAACCATATATCATGCTGCTTCTTACAAGGTAGCTTTAGTAAATCAGCGTCAATATCGAAGATTAATTCCGCCCTAATCCATCCTTTCTTGTGCATTTCAAATGTGGGATCTCGATATAGGGAGTTAGAGCAATAGACTCCAGCCGGAGCCTCTTTCACAAGGAGCGCTCGTAGAGTTCCAATATCTTTGAAGGAGAGATGCCTCACCATTCCACCTCCAAATGGGAAATATCCGAATTCCCTTGCTTCGATCTCGGATGGGGCTTTGATTCTACTACTGTATTTGAAGTAGTATTCTTTGAAATAACGCTTTAAGATCAGCGTCGAGTTTTCGTCCATCCTCGTCTTTCCTGGCCGTTCTTTGCTCTTTGAGATTTTGGCTTCCCGCTCGATGCCTGTTCTGAAGCACTAGGAGCCCTCTTTGATGGGAACTGCAGTGGTGAAGATATTTCATAGCAGCCAATTGGATCCTTGAAACAGAACGAGTGGGTCTGTAAAGTCTTGCAAGAAGGGACCGAGTAGCGAGTGCGACCTCCTTTCAAACCTGCGATATGCTCGACCTGGTACTTCGTAATGGACTTCTTAAAGTCTGGCGCCTTCGGGAACAATGCCATGATATCATCCACCGACTTGCCTACAGCGAGTAGATAGGTCGCCATCAGAAAGCGCCCATAGTGTGGTACATTTTCTCCCTTTTCCAATAGACTCAGAGCCTCTCTGACGCACGGAGGGTAATCTCTTGGGTTGACTTTTATTATGCTGTACGCGCTTCTTGGCGGAGGCGCAAGTTCCACGAGCCTCTTAGAAATGGTCTCGAGTTCGGCCGGAAGTTTTGAGACTGAAACCGATTTGAGTCTAGCAAGAATGAGGTCACGGATTTCTTCACGAATCAGTCGGATTAGGTCGTGCTGAGTAACGAATACCTTTCCACCCAGGACAATTCTGTTCACCAACTTCCACTCGTTCTTGTGAAAGCCAACTGCTCGCTTTACATAATCAGAAAGATTCACTTTGAAACTCGGATAAGATGCAATTTGATTTCGTTCGAGTTGGATTCCCAATATTGTTTTGAATATCTCCTCGATTATTCTTTCATTTCTTTCCTGATTTAGGAAGGTTTCAACCCTGACAGCCTCAGCTAGTGCATATCTATCCATTAGATGTTCGAGTTTCGTGTAGCGAACGAGCATCAAGGAAACCGGAAAGGACATGATTTCGATTTCACGATTCGCGGTCTTGTCAGAAACCTTGCCAGACCGTATGGCTTCCAGAACTCGATCCTCAGCTCTATGAATCACACTCTTGAATTCGGGATTGATCAGATCCGATACAGAGATTCCCTGTTCCCTAATGAAGTCTCCGGCCTGAGGAAGAAAAGAGTATTTGGCCAGATCGTCGTTTCCGAACTGCAATCTCGCTCGCACTTAATCTAAGTTATCATTCATAGAGTCGTACATCAACGTTTGGGAAGTCGAAAGAGCCCACCGATACTAGACATCATGTCAAAAGATCTGTTTCGTCGGGCTATGACACCCAAGCTGAAGAACCATTTGCATATATCTCTTGTTTGAAAAGTGCAGGTTCCTTCTTGTATCTCTCCACTGCTTCCCTTAGCGCTTTGAACGAAGCATCTCTTCTTGCCGATGACAAAACGACAAGAACCACGGGCTCACCGGGCCGAAATTTTCCCAAGGCGTGAACGATTATTATGTTGTTCAGCATGTATTTCCTCTTGACTTCTTCGCAGATTCTTTTAAGAGCTCGATTGGCATGAGTTTCGTAGGATTCCATCACTAGAAACTTTGCTTTTTTCTTACCATCAGCACTCTCCGATCTAGCGACACCAAGAAAGCTCGCGACCGATCCCGTGTTCTTGTTGAGAGTTGAAACGAACTCTGTGTAAACTCGCGCCAAGTCTAACTGATTCTTTGGGTAGACCCCAGTCCCAATCTTCATTCTTCTTCACTTGCGACCTGAATATTGGATCTCAGGGTTTGCTTGTAACAATGAATACTGCGTGTGGTAGTTCCTTCAACGCAAGTTCGACCCCGAGTCTTGCTGCATCTGGAGAACCTGGTAAGCAGAAGACGGGTTTTCTCCCAATTACCCCTCCGATAGCTCTCGACATCAAGGCAGGCGACCCTATTGAGTCGTAGCTCAGTCTTCTGAAGATCTCGCCAAACCCATCAATTTGTTTATCCAAAAGCGGTTCGACCGCTTCGATGGTCACATCTCTTGGAGCAAGTCCTGTTCCTCCAACTAAGATCGCCGCGTCACAGTTTTCTTCGTAGAGTGCGCTTAAGAGGTTCAATCGAATCATCGTTTTCTCGTCGTCAAGGATCTCTCGCACACATTCGTGCCCGGCTTTGGTGCATAACTCCAGCGCAATCTCGCCTGACTCGTCCTTGGCTTTTGTCTCTCTGTATCGGCTGGAGCTTATCGTGAACAGTGCCAGCTTTAGCTTTTCAGGTGATGCGTGTTTGTGGCTCTCCGCAGCTTGTGATCGGTGGCTATTGTTCAACTTAGATCCTAGCCTTTCACTTTCTTTACGACGTGAATATCAGTAATTTGGGTCTTTGGATACTGGCCTCTGTCGTCTTTTTCGTACTTTTTCACCACATCCCAAATATTCAGCAGCGCTGAAGCCACAGCGTTCAGTGCCTCCATCTCGACTCCCGTCTTGCTGAATGCTACTACTTTCACTCTTGCAGTAATCGAGTCAGAGCTCTTGACGAAATCAATGGTGCTGCTTTCGATTGGAATAGGATGACACATCATAAGCGCGCTTGGCGTGGATTTCACAGCCTGAATAGCTCCGACTGACGCAATCTGAATGGGGTCCCCCTTCTCAATTAGATTCTTGCTAATTAGTCTCATTGTGGATCGTGCCAGTCGTATAGTGCCCTCGGCAATAGCCTCTCTCCTAATCACGGGCTTTGACGAAATATCCACCATCTTTGGGGTAGATCCTTGATTCCTCGCTACCAAAGTACTCCAGCTTTAGGTGCATAAGTATCGATAATTAGGTTTGCCCTGAATCCGCAAAGAAGCGGAGTCGAGGTGATTATGCTTCTTGGGAAACTGATATAGAACCGAGGAGGTAACTTCTAAATCATGGCCAAGGTGGTAGTTCGCTATTTTGGAATCTTGCGCGAACTAGTTGGAAAGCGTGATGAGAAACTAACAATTGAAGATTCTGCTAGCATAAACGAGCTCATAGAGAGTGTATCAAAAATACATGGTGACAAGTTCTCTGAATACGTCTTCGATTCTAATGGTCGCCTAAGGAAAGGATTCGTATATGCTGTTAATGGAGACACCGTGAGCGAAAGCAAGCTGGCTAACATCAAATGCAAAGAAGTTTCTGAGTTTGCTATACTGCCACCTATTAGTGGTGGATCGACGATTTAGACTCGCCCCTCAATCCGCTTAGAGCTACAATAGGAATAGCAGATGCAAATATACCGCACAGGCTGGTCCTTATTCGTAATGCCTCCTTGAATCAGTGGCATTCCTATAGCGAAATCTGTTTCCCCGCTAAGAGTTTGAATCTAGGCGTTTGACGTTGGAGTAGTCCATTTGTAATCAATTGTAATGAGCCTGCCTACACATTCTCAGGTAATTCGAAAATCATTTACGAGTACACTAACAAGCTGGGTGCCGCTCACGCTGGAGATTCGGTCATCATGCCAATTGAATCAGACCAAAATTCGAAGATTAGTATCGGCTCGGTTGTAATCGATTGCCTTAACTTTGACAAAATGTTTTCGTTCTGGAAAGAAGCACTTCATTACACTGCAAGGGAGCCTGCTCAGAACGGCTGGGTAGTTCTAACTGACCCATCCAAACCACACGTGAATGTATCCCTGAATCAGGTTTCTGAAAGGCTCGAAGGAAGAAATTGGCTACACTTCGACCTGTATACTAATAACCAAAAAGAAGAGGTTGCACGCTTGCTCAAGTTAGGCGCGAAAAGACACCCTCAAGAGTACGATCTAGACGACGATTTCATAGTTTTGGCAGATCCAGATGGAAACTTGTTCTGCGTGGTGGACAAAAGCAAGCACTGATAGAAGCGCGCGAGTCATCTTTCCTTTTGGCCGAATCACTCATTTTCCAAAGCGCACGGAACAATCGGCAATTGCGAACCCCAGAACTGTTCAATAACGAAGTAAACTAATTGCTACGATTTCTTTTTTATCCTGAATGTTGCTGTGTAGGTGGACATTGCTTTGAGCACACCCTTGAAAGCGCAGAAAGGTGACACCGTCTCCGTTCACTATATTGGAAAATATGTGGGCGGCCAGGTTTTCGATACGTCGATCGAATCAGAGGCAAAGAAAAGCGGACTTTACTCCCCAGCTAGAGATTATCGACCTTTACAGGTAAAACTCGGGGCGGGCCAGGTAATTCAAGGCTTTGAGGAGGCACTTCAAGGAATGGCAATCAACGAGGAGAAGGAAGTGTCAATCCCCCCAGAGAAAGCATATGGAAAAACTGGCAGACATCCGATGGCAGGGAAGACGCTAGTTTTCAAGCTCAGAGTGACGAACATAAAGCGGTAGGCCACGATTTCACAGCGCTTGAATTCCAACGGCTACTGGCGTGATCTGAATCTCATCCTACTTCAAACAAGGGCTCTACTCTACAATTGATAATAGTGATTAGACCCGGAGTTCAGATCTGACTTGCTCAAAAGCAACCAGGATGACCGTATCCGATTGGCCAATGAGCAAATCTAGTCGTAATACGTCTGACTCTGCTCTCTTAGAAACTGTTGCAGATAGTAGGGCCCACCTGCACCCTTTCCGCTTGACCCGCTTTTCTTCCAGCCCACAAATGGTTGGACACCGACCATAGCGCCAGTAGTAGAACCAGAAACACGATTCGCATAAAGCACGCCTGCCTTTGCTTTCATGAAGAACTGCTCTACCTCCTTTTTCTCGCCAGAGAAGATCCCTCCAGTCAGTCCGTAATCCACATCATTCATTTGGAGCAATGCATCGTCTAGATCGTCGTATCCCAGTACGACAAGAATAGGCACGAAAAGCTCTGTCTTCACCAGAGAATGGTCTCTGGGCAGATCCACAATAATCGTCGGCTCTACAAAGTACCCCTTTGAATAGGCGCCCTCTGTGATTTGTTTCCCGCCGTAGACAATCCTTCCAGACCCACGGGATTGTTCGATGTACTTCTGAAAACTCTTGTAGGCATTTTCGTTGATTAGAGGACCCAGATAGGTTTCTTTGAGAGCTGGGTCATCCACTTTGAGTTTCGAAATCTTCTCTACGAGAAGGCTCACAAAGCGTTCCTTTATCGATTCTTGAACATAAACTCGCGAACATGCGCTGCATTTTTGCCCACCGTATCCGAAAGCACCTCTCAATACTCCATCTGCAGCCTTTTCAAGATCGGCACTACGTGTTACGATTGTTGCATTCTTGCCGCCCATCTCAGCAACGAACGGCCTTGGCACTCGCCTCTGGAACTCGACGAATGACCTTGAACCAACATCATATGATCCGGTGAATACTACTCCTGCCACATTTGGATTTTCAATGAGCTCTGCGCCTACAGTAGAACCAGGACCCGTCACGAAATTGTAGACGCCCTTTGGCGCTCCGGATCTTTCCATGATTCTGAACAACTCGTACGCCATCAGCGGCGTATCGGAGGCTGGTTTGAGTACAATCGTGTTTCCAGTTATGCCAGCTCCTGTGCTCATACCAGTAGTGATAGCCATCGGAAAATTGAATGGCGAGATCACAGCCCAGACTCCGTAGGGCTTGAGAACTGATTTCGCGTGTTCGTTTACAGCAATATTCCCCATCTCAACTTCGAACCCTCGGTTCACCTCCATTTGTTCGGAATAGTAGCGCAAAAAATCAATAGCTTCGTCAACATCTGCGATCGCTTCGAGTCTGTTCTTCCCGTTCTCAAAAGTCATGATTGCCGCAAGTCGAAACTTGTCCTGCGAAACAAGGTCTGCAGCT